>JAXHTF010000043.1 GCA_034211275.1 Acidobacteriota bacterium | reverse complement strand
GCCGCCGGCCACCCCCGCCGCGCTGCTGTTGGGGGACCTCAGCTTCCTCCACGACGTCGGCGGTCTCGCCGCCGCCGCCCGCCTCCGCCGGCCGCTGGTCCTCGTGGTGGTCAACAACCAAGGCGGCCGTATCTTCGAGCAGCTGCCCATCGCCGACGCGGTGACGCCGCAAGTCTTCGGCCACTGGCTGACGCCCCAGGATTGGCAACCGTCAGCGGTCAGCGCCGCCTTCCAGATCCCCCACCGCAGCTGCTCCACCGTCGACCAGCTGGACGCCGCCCTGCAGGAAGCCCTCGCTCACCCCGGGGCCACGGTGGTGGAAGCGCTGGTCCCCGCCAGCGGCGCCCGGGAAGATCACCGGCTTCTTCAACAAGAACTGGCCCGGCGGCTCACCCCTTCGGAGAAGCCTCCAGGGGATCGCCCATGAGATCCCGCCGCGGACGCCCGCTGGTCTTGATCCACGGATTCATCGGCTCGCCGGTTTTCTGGCAGCCGCTCCTCGCCGAGCTGCCCCGCGAGCTGGCGCGGCGAGCCCTCACCCCAACGGTCTGCGGCCACGGCACCCCCAACTACCCGGCTCCCCCCGCTCCGGCCCCTGAAGGGTCCACCCAGCCCGGCCCCGATTCCTTCAACAACGAGGTGGATCGCTTGGCGGAGTGGATTCGGGAGCATCGAGACCAGCCCTCGAAGGCCCGCCAGGGAAGCCAGAAACCCCTGAGGAACCAGAGACCAGGGAGGAAGGCCAAGATCGACCTGGTGGGCTACTCCCAGGGTGGTCGGCTGGCCCTGGGCCTGCTCACCCGCCACCAGCAGCTCTTCCGCCGCGCGGTGATCATCGGCACCCATCCGGGGCTGAGCTCGGCGGAGGACCGTCGGCGCCGCCGGGAGGCGGACGAGACCTGGGCCCAGCTGCTGGAGACCGAGGGCCTGGAAGCCTTCCTCAACGCCTGGGAGGCCCTCCCCCACTTCTCCACCCAAACTCCCGAGCAACGCGCCAGCCTCCGCGCCTTCCGCCAGCACCTGGACCCGGTGCAGCTGGCCCGGGCGCTGCGGGCGGTAGGCCTCGGGGCCATGCCCGACCATCGCCCGCTGCTGCCCACAGTGGAGGTGCCGGTGACCCTGGTGGCCGGCGAGCTGGACACCAAATTCACCGCCCTGGCCCACGAGATGGAAGACCTCCTCCCCCGCGGCGCCGCGGTCGTCATCCCCGGCACGGGCCACAACCCGGTGCTGGAAGCCCCCCGGGCCATCGCCCGGCTGATCACCGGAAGCCGCCATGGCTGATCGGCAGCCGCCAGCGCGCGGTGGATTCAAGCTTTGTTTGTCGAGTCCCAATCCTCTCCGGCCCGTTCCTCTGGGAACGACGAGCGCCGGAGACCCTACCGAGAACTACTGATCCTCACGAGGTCATAAAGGAAGACATCATGAGCGAATTGACCTGGCAAAGCGCCGGCGACTATGAAGATATCCGTTATGAAAAGGCGATGGTGGACGGCGAGCCGGAAGGCATCGCCAAGATCACCATCAACCGTCCGGAGGTGCGCAACGCGTTCCGTCCGCAGACGGTCACAGAAATGAGCAAGGCCTTCATCGACGCCCGCGACGACGCGGAGGTGGGCGTGGTGGTGCTCACCGGCGAGGGCCCGTTGGCGTTCTGTTCCGGCGGCGACCAGCGCGTCCGCGGCACCGCCGGTTACGTCGGTGACGACGGCATCCCGCGACTCAACGTCCTCGATCTGCAACGCCAGATCCGCACCCTGCCGAAGCCAGTGGTGGCCATGGTCGCCGGCTACGCCATCGGCGGCGGCCACATCCTGCACCTCGTCTGCGACCTCACCATCGCCGCCGACAACGCCATCTTCGGCCAGACCGGCCCCAAAGTCGGCAGCTTCGACGCCGGCTACGGCTCCGCCTATCTGGCGCGTATCGTGGGTCAGAAGAAGGCCCGGGAGATCTGGTTCCTGTGCCGCCAGTACAGCGCCCAGGAGGCCCTGGACATGGGCCTGGTCAACACCGTGGTACCGCTAGAAAATCTCGAAGCGGAAACCATCCAATGGTGCCGCGAGATGCTCGAGCGCAGCCCCATGGCCCTGCGCTGCATCAAAGCCGCCATGAACGCCGACTGCGACGGCCAAGCCGGCCTCCAAGAGCTAGCCGGCAACACCACCCTCCTCTTCTATATGACGGAAGAAGGCCGCGAGGGCAAGGAAGCGTTCTTGGAGAAGCGGAAGCCGGACTTCAAGAAGTTCAAGCGGTTTCCCTGAGGGAAGTGCTGGGCTGATCCCTCCTCCCCGTCGGGCCTAGGTCTGGCTGGAGGGGGGATCAGGACTCGGAAAGGCCGCTTCGATCTGCCACCACCAGCAGCGCCGGCTGTCCAGCGCCGAAGCGCGATCCAGCGGTCTGGAGATCAGGCTAGATCTCAGGACTGGTTCCTTTGCTCGTATGCCACAACGCGAGAATTTCTACACACCGCGGATCTGACAAGACCCGGTAGTACAGATGGTAGCGAATCCGGCTGAGGTGTACTCTCCTCACTCCACGGATTCTCGTATTGGTAGCCCTTGCACCAACTCCTGGATTCGAGCAGACGAGCTGTACTGCCGTTCGCACGGACTCCTCTACAGCGCCCGGTGCAGCAGGTCTATTCACTGCCCACCACCGAGCAGCCTCGCGAACCTGACGGGTCGCTCGGCGAACGAACCGCGCAGGCAGTGGGCGTTTCAACCCCGCCGTCCGAGCTCCCGAAAGAACTCTTCAGCTGGAACGACCTCACCCCTGTCCCCCTCGGCCATAGCACTGAGAAGAGCGGCCTCCTCGTTGGGACCGAGAGTGAAGGTCTCATCGTTCTCCGGAGCCAGAACTGTGACGGTCGAGCCTTCTGCAAACGACTCGCCCGATACTTCGATTCTGCCGTCGACTACCCTTCCGGTGGTTATACGCATGAAAGAAGTCTATTCCAGCGTGTCCCGCACCGTCCAGAACGACAGTCAGACTCTGGGGGCAGCTGCAATGAAAGCAACGGCCCGCTCGGTCTCACGTAGAAACGCTCCAGCTGCTTGTCCGCTCCGCTGGAGGTACCATTCGAACGCGTTCTCCAACCCCCGCCCCACCGCCGGAAAGTAGCTCACCCGGCCTGTGCTCACCTAATCTCGCGAAGAGCCGGTCTCGAAGAGACCTTCCACGGAATCGTCTCCGCCTCGCCGGCGTCCAGGTCGGCGACTCGCACCGCAACCTCTTCCCGCCACGTCGCTTCGATGTCCGCCTCTGCTGTGGGTTCGAGGCTCTGCAACAAGGCACCAGCGATGTCTGCCCGGTCCGCTTCCGAGAGGGTCAGCGCCTGCTTCAGGACGGTCTCTGCCTTTCGATTCATAGGAAGAATTTACCAGACAGACCGCGTCTTCCTACCCACCACGCAGCCTCCCAAAGGCACTCTGGACGCACAGTCGAACCTCGCACCGATTCTTGCGCATGGGCGCTCACGTCCCGGAAGCCCAAGTGGGCCCAGACTCGATTCATGCACCCAGAGATCGATCCCACGAAGAAAACCCGCCCTCATCACGGGGCTTCCGTTGCGGATCCCCGATTCCAGGGAACCACCAACGCTTCGTCTTCGAGCCGCGGGTAGTAGACGAACTCTACGGCCCCATCCGGCCCTCGTCGCGTCTCGAAGCTTCCCAGAGATATTGAGTGGATTCCATGGGCCGTGTAGGAACCCTGCTGGTAGTGGTAGGCGACATGGGTGGTGACGTTGGCGCTCCCCTGCGACCATTCCCCCAGAATGTCCACGTCACCGTCCCCATCGAGATCGATGAACTCGAACTCTCCCAGCTCTCCCGCGGCCTCCGGCGCTGCCAGGAAGCTCGCTCGATCAAAGACCAAGTCATTCTGACCATCCCTGCCGAGGCGCGTGACCACGAAGCCGCGAGCGCTCAACGGGCACTCCCCCCTCGGAAAATCGTCCGCAGTTTCGCACGTGTAGAGCCCAACAAAGAGCTCTCCGGTCTTGGAATGAAGTCGGTGGAAGAGCGACGCCGAGAAAGGTTTCAGGCCGTGTGGCTCTAGGAAGAAGGACGCTGACGGAATCGTCAGCTCCTCGCCAGTGGTGATGTGATTCTCGTCCAGCAATCGGTTGGCCCACTGGATCAGCCGGAAGTCGTCCTTCGAGCCGTAGTAAGCGGAAGCGATTTCCGACAGGCTTTCCCCTCTTTCCACCACGTGGACGCGACGGCTCTGCTCGGTGGGGTCGGGTGGCTCGATCAGCTCCGTTTCTGCGGCGGCAGGGCCAACGAGCATCGCGAGGGTGGCTGCAAGGAGGCTGCGGAAGAGTGCTCTAAGAGCCGGGTGTTCGGTCATGGGGGATGCTGGCGCCAGCAGACGGCTAAATCCCTAGCGGTGAGCTAGCCATCTCCGGAGTCCTGGGCCGCTTGCAGCATCGCAGTCCACGTCGCTTCCAGATCGGCCTCCTCCGTCCGCCAGTTCGTGATCGACACACGAGCAGCTGGAACGCCCCGGTAGGTCGTACCCGTAAGGAACGCCGCGCCGCTCTCTCGCAGGCGAGTCAAGAACGCCCCTACGGCGGCGGTGCTCGGTTCACCAGAGAGTGTGAAGCAGACGCCGTTGAGACGGACCGGAGCCAGGAGTCGGAACGCGTCGGACGACTCGATCCGCTTGCCCAACTGTGCCGCGAGGTCACAGCACCGTTCGACCATGCGGGAATATCCGTCGGATCCGTAAGCCGCGAGGGTCATCCAGACCGATAGCGCCCGCAGACGCTGGCTGTTTTCCGGCGTGAGGTGCAAGAACGTGTCGGGCGCAACCTCCGGCGGGAGGTATGCCCCGGCGCTCTGGAACGCCGCACCTTGGAGCTCGAGGTGCTGTGTGAGCACGACGCCGCAGTCGTAGGGGACGTTGAGCCACTTGTGGGCATCCACCGTGATGGAGTCTGCGCCCTCGAGCCCATCGAGAAGCGCGCGGTACCTCGGCGAGGCCGCGGCTACAGCCCCAAACGCACCGTCCACGTGGAGCCAGAACCGATACTGGTCACGAAGCGACGCGATGGCTTGGAGATCGTCGAAGTCGCAGGTGTTGACCGTCCCTGAGTTGGCGACGACGATGGCCGGGCCTGACCCATTCGCCTCGACCTCGGCGAGAGCGTCTCCGAGGGCGGAGACGTCGACCGCCTCGCGCTCCGGAAGCACTGGGACGGCCTGCAGCGCCGATCGCCCGAGGCCCACGATGGAGAGCGCTTTGGAAATGCTCGAGTGGGCGGTCCCACTGAGGACCACGACGGGGCCGAGGGCGTGAACCCCGTCGGTGGTCACGTCGGTGCCGCGCTCGCGGCCGACCCACTGCCGGGCCGCCGCGAGCGCCACGGTGGACGAGGCGGTGGCGCCGGTGACGAACGCACCTTGAAACGTGTCGGGAAGCCCCAGAAGGCTCCGAACCATTCCCAGTGCATCGAGGGCGAGCTGGCGCGCGCCGGACTCCCCTGCGTCGGAGAGGTTCTGGTCGTAGGCTGAGGCCAGCCAATCGCCGACCAGAGCGGCCGGGGTAGCGCCGCCGGTGACGAACCCAAAGTACCGAGGCCCGGGACTCCCACTCCACCACGGCCCGTACCGCTCGCGGAGGATGTCGAGCGCAGCATCAGCCCCGACCCCAACCTCGGGAAGTCCCAGCGGATCGATCAACGGCACGTCGTGGGCGACCGGATGGGTATCGAGACCGTCGAGGAAGCGGAGAGCCTCAGCTTGGGCCTTGGCCAGCAAGGCGGGTAGATCTTGGCGGTCGGAGTTGATCATAGAGAAGCTGCCCAACAGAGTCTGAACGACATCCGCCACAATCTGCCTCTGCGACTGCCGCTCAAACACCGTCAAAATACTGATCTTCTTGATCATATACCGACAGCTGACACGCTCCCTTCGACCGCCGCGCAAGAAAGCCTGGCCCAGCTACATATTTTTTGATAGTATTCGAATAGTTTTAATATTCAAGAGGCCTATACATGGGACTCGCCGTGATTCCCCTGGCCATTCGAAAGCCGACCTGCAAGGAGAAACGCATGTCTCGAACCTTCCGCTTCACCCTTTGTCTGGCCCTCCTGCTCGCCGTTCCGACTCTCGCCTCCGCCAACACCAGCGCGTGCGACACCGGCGCCATCGCGTCGGTTGACGTCCCGTTCGAACTGGCGAGCGTCTTGCCGACGAGCGTCATCCCGACCACCACCACCGAAGGCTTCTCGTGCCCCGCGGCCTTCTGGACCGCATCGTTTTGCAGCCAGTGCTGGGAGGCCTTCAGCCAGTGCTCGGGCCCGGACTGCTATACCTGCACTGAGCTCTGCCTCGGCCGGCTGAACTGCTGGATCCCCTGAGGAGCCCCCTCGGAGAGCGATTCGGGTGCTTTTGGCTTGTACGGCAGTCGGTCAACCGGCAGGCGGATGGGGTTCATCGCCTTCCGAGACATCCGCTCCACTGCACTCAACTGTGGACAACGGACAGGTCGATCTCGGGCGCTGACTACGGGGGCTCGACGCAGCCGACGCCCTTGCGTCGACAGCGCCTGGTCAGCCCTGACTCCGGATCCTCTCAGGACCGATCGACATAGAATTGGTACCCATTCCGATCATGGTCCTGCAGGTGGAATTCGTAGGTGCCCCATGGGGTGGCGAAGGGTTCGATGCCGGAGAATCCCTCGCTCTCCAGCTCCTCGACCATGTCGTCGACACTATCGACCACAAACCTGAGCGTCGGCCGATCTGCCATCGGCGGAATGCCCGACAGATCGTTCCATTGAATATGGAGTTCCACCGAGTCACGGGTTACCCCCGCATACTTCGTGTCGGTGAGGTTGTCCCTGAACTCCACTGTGAAGCCGAGTTGCGACAGGAAATCCAACGTCTTGCCAACATCGGACGACATGATGACCGGGTGCACGCTCTGGATGGAAGCCACTTCGTTCCTTTCAGGTTTGAGAGGCCGCTGTAAGCTGGGGTCGAGACCTCACCCCGAGAACAGAAGCTCCAGGCGCAAGAATCCCCACAAGATATGCCAGACGAAATAATACGAGAGGCGGAAGACTAGCGCTCGGAGGATGCCGAAGCGCCGGAGCAAGACCACCGCGATGAGGTTGAAGGCCAGCAGATGCACGCCCACATAGGCGTTGGCCCAGCCGGGCGATGCTTCTGCACCCCACACGACCTGAAGGATCGGTTCGATGGCGACCGCCGCAACGAGACCACAGAGCTCCAAGGAGCGTCCGGCACGGCGAACGAAGAAGGCTAGCGTAGCCGCTGCGGCGAGGGGTGCGATGTGGAAGACGGATTCGGCGACCACTGCGATGGATGGGTAGAAGAGAAGGGCGTCTGGGGCTGGCGCGTTGATTCCTGGGCCGAAACCTCCGAGGCAATCCACCCCGATGACGGGGAGGGGCAGCGCCAGGCCGATCAGCACCGCTGCTCGATACCCCGCGGGCCCCTCGGTGGAAGCTGGGATCCAGGACCGCCGGGCCAATACCAGCCAGCCACCGAAGCCGAGCCCCACGACGGCCACAACCGGCGCCACCGGGCGAGCCATCCCTAGCACCGACTCGTAGGCCTCGCTTCCCAAGGCGACCAGAGCGAGGGTCGCCGCCACTGCGGCCAGGCAAGCGGCGGCCCATCGGGGGGCGTCCGCTCTCTCTCGCCAGAGCTCCTCGAGTGTTGTCGTCATGGTCCCTCCGCGGCCGGGCACCCGAGACCGGGGACCTGCAGCCACGCCTCAATCGAGCTCGAACGGCTCCCACCCCTCCGAAGTCGTCCGGCGGGGCTGGATGTTCTCAAACTGCTGCGGATTCAACAGCTCATCGATGTAGGGCAGGAGATTCTCCCCCGGCTGCCGATGGAGCTTCCGGAGCATCTGGATGTCTTCTTCGGTGGTCGGGACATCCCGCTCCAGATCGAAAAGCTCAGAGGGTGCGCTGGAGCTCTCGGAACTGGTCGAGGAGACCGTGCCGTTCGAACTGTCTGCGGACTTCTTCATGAAGGCGGAGCCCCACCCCCTCCCACATCCCCTACCACTCGCGACCAGCTGCCGGTGCCGCCGCCTTCGAAGCCGTCGGCGAAGATCTCCGCTACGCTGCGCACCGCCTCGTAGACATCGAGCTTGCCAAAGCCCCAGGCCGCGTTGGGAACAGCGCCGGTGTCGGCGTCGGCGACGGCGGTGTCGCGGAGGATCTGGCGGACGTCGTTGGCGGTGAGGGTGGGATCGACCTCCAGCAGGAGGGCCGTGGCACCGACCACGAGGGGTGCGGAGCCGCTGGTGCCGCCGAATCGGATGTAGAGGCCTCCACTGCCGAGAGGCAGATTGCCTCGGAAGGTCGACCAATAGGAGTTCGGCCCGACCGGCGCGAACATATTTTGGCCCGGAGCCGACAGATCGACACCGTGGGTACGGCCGTCGCGGGTCGGCCCGTCGGAGGATTTGAGCCACAGCTCCCCGACATCCCCCTCGCCGGTGAGGGAGCGCGGAATGCCGTCGATGTCCACCCATTCGGTGCGGATCACGTGGTTGCCCGCCACCACCGCCGATTGGGTCGTGGCGTAGTCGTTGAGCCGGCCGGGAACGAGGTGGTCGGTCATCGAGGTGATGGGAGTCAGATTGGGGCCGACGACGTCTCCATAGAGATCGACGTGGCCGGTGCCGGGGTTCAGGCCGCGAATCTCGAAGGTTCCGGTGGTGGCGTGACCGGTCACCCCGATCCACAGAGCACCGTCGCCGCTGGTGGACGTCCAGGGATAGAACTCGGTGCCCGGGGTGTAGTTGATGATGGTGATGCCGCTAGCGGAAGTGCTGGTGCCTGGGGCCACCGGGCCGACGGTGGTGCCGTCGTCGAAGGTCACGGTGACCTCCGCCGGCTGGCTGCCGGTGTACCAGGCGCTCATCACCGAGAAGCTCGTGCTCGCCCGGGAGATCCCGATGACGGTGCTGCCCATGGAATCGTAGTCCGCGCCGGCGTGATTGGGCAGGCTGCCCTCGTCGCCGGAGGGCATCACCATCACCCGGCCCGGGGTGTCCTCGCCGAAGATCTCGTCGATCTTCCGGCTCACCGCCGAGGTGCCGTCCATGGGGCCCCACTGGGTGCCGCTGTTGATGATCGCCACCGCCGGCTGGCCGAGCAGGTCGATCTTCTCGTCCACCCAGTCCAGGGCGTCGTCGATGCAGCCCTGGAAGAAAGCCTCAGCGGGCTCCCCGTCGTGGGCCGGAGCACCTTCGGAGGTCAGCTTGACGACGATCAGGTCGGCTTCCGGTGCGATGCCCCGATAGCGGCGATCCATCAGGCCTCGGCCGTTGCCCGCCGCGGTGCCGGCGGTGGCGGTACCGTGGCCCACGGCGTCCCGCATGGCCAGCGAGGGACCGCCGCTGAGAGCGCTGTTGATCTGCGCCTCGGTGTACTCCACCGGCGGCGGATTGCCGGCGTTGCACAGGTTGAAGCCGCTGTGATCCAACATCCATTTGATGCGCGTGGCTCCGGCGTCGTCGAGGAAGTCGGGATGCTCCCAATCGATGCCCCGGTCGAGAATCACCACGGTGACCCCTTTCCCACTGACGCGGAAGGCCTCCACCGCTTCGTCCGTCCGGGTCTCCACCCGCACGCTGTCGAGGGCCGGCGCCTTCGGCGCGAAGAGCACGGTCGCGATCACCACGAGCCACAGAAAGGAGACTCCCACGGTTCCTTTCGAGCAAGAAGTCCTCTGCCGTCGTCTGCTCCAACCGGTCATCCCCACCATCGTTTCCTTCCTTTCCCGGGCGGAGTCCAGCCACGGAAAGACCGAACCGCCACGGTAGATCGCTGTCCATAGAGTGCTAGTTCTAGGTTACTTCAGACCGCAACCGATCCCCAAGTCCATCGCTTCCGGCACCAAAGAAAACGGCGCGGCGGGGAAAGCCCCGGCCGCGCCGCTTGCTAGCTATCGTCTGGGATCAGAGATCAGGCGAGCTCGAAGCGGTCCGCCATCATCACCTTGTTCCAGGCGGCGACGAAGTCCTGGACGAAGGTGTCCTGGGCGTCGTCGGCGCCGTAGACCTCGGAGATCGCCCGCAGCTCGGAGTGCGACCCGAAGACCAGGTCGACCCGGGTGGCGGTCCACTTGAGGTCACCGCTGTCGCGATCCTTGCCCTCGAAGACCTGGTTGGAATCCGAGGTCGGGTGCCACTCGGTCCCCATGTCGAGCACATTGACGAAGAAGTCGTTGGTCAACGCGCCGGGACGGTCCGTGAACACGCCGTGAGGGGAGCCGTCGGTGTTGGCCCCCAGCACTCGCAGGCCACCCACCAGGACCGTCATCTCCGGGGCGCTCAGGCCCAGGAGCTGCGAGCGGTCCACCAGCAGCCGCTCCGTCGGCACCGCATACTCGGCCTTGAGGAAGTTTCGGAAGCCGTCCGCCTCCGGCTCCAGGGGCTCGAAGGACTCGGCGTCGGTCATCTCCTCGGTGGCGTCGGTGCGGCCGGCGGTGAACGGCACCTCGATGTCGTGGCCGGCATCCTTGGCCGCCTTCTCCACCGCGGCGCAACCGCCGAGGACGATGAGGTCGGCGAGGGAAACCTTCTTGCCACCACTCTGGGCATCGTTGAACTGAGCCTGGATCTCCTCCAGCTTGCTCAGCACCGAGGACAGCTGCTCGGGATCGTTCACCGCCCAGCTGCGCTGCGGCTCGAGGCGGATGCGGGCGCCGTTGGCGCCGCCGCGCTTGTCGGAGCCACGGAAGGTCGAGGCCGAAGCCCAGGCGGTGGAGACCAGCGCCGAGGTGGACAGCCCGGAGTCGAGAATCTTGGCCTTCAGATCAGCGATGTCGCCAGCGTCCACCAGCTCGTGATCCACCGGCGGCACCGGATCCTGCCAGACCAGGTCCTCGCCCGGAACTTCCGGGCCCAGGTAGCGGACCTTCGGGCCCATGTCGCGGTGCAGCAGCTTGAACCAGGCGCGGGCGAAAGCGTCCGCCAGCTCGGCCAGATTCTCGTGGTAGTGCCGCGAGATCTTCTCGTAGATGGGATCCATGCGCAGGGCCAGATCCGTGGTCGCCATCATCGGCGGATTCTTCTTGTTGGGATCGTGGGCGTCCGGCACCAGATCCTCGTCCTTGACGTCCTTCGGAGTCCACTGGAAGGCACCGGCGGGGCTCTTGGTGAGCTCCCACTCGTAGCGGAAGAGCATGTCGAAGTAGCCGTTGTCCCACTGGGTCGGATGGGGCGTCCAGGCTCCCTCCAGGCCGCTGGTGATGGTGTGACCACCCTTGCCGCTCTCGAAGGTGTTGGCCCAACCGAAGCCCTGGCTGAAGACATCAGCGCCCTCCGGCTCCGCACCCACGTATTGGTTGGGGTCGGCGGCACCGTGGCACTTGCCGAAGGTATGACCACCGGCGATGAGGGCCACGGTCTCCTCGTCGTTCATCGCCATGCGGGCGAAGGTCTCGCGGATGTCCTTGGCGGCGGCGACGGGATCGGGCTTGCCGTTGGGGCCTTCCGGGTTGACGTAGATCAGGCCCATCTGCACCGCGGCGAGGGGGTTCTGCAGATCGCGGTCACCGGAGTAGCGCTTGTCCCCCAGCCACTCTTCCTCGGTGCCCCAGTAGATGTCCGTCAGCGGCTCGTAGACGTCCTCGCGGCCGCCGCCGAATCCGAAGGTCTTCAGACCCATGGACTCCAGGGCGACGTTGCCGGTGAGGAGCATGAGGTCGGCCCAGGAAATCTGCTTGCCGTACTTCTTCTTGATCGGCCAGAGCAGGCGCCGGGCCTTGTCCAGGTTGACGTTGTCGGGCCAGCTGTTGAGGGGCGCGAAGCGCTGGGCCCCGGACGAGCCACCGCCGCGGCCGTCGGCGGTGCGGTAGGTGCCGGCGCTATGCCAGGCCATGCGGATGAAGAACGGTCCGTAGTGTCCCCAATCGGCGGGCCACCACTCCTGGGAGTCGGTCATCAGCGCGTGGAGATCCTTCTTCAGCGCCTGATAATCGAGCTTCTGGAACTCCGCGGCGTAGTCGAAGCCCGGCTTCATGGGGTTGGCCTGCAGCGGCCCCTGGTGCAGGATGCTCAGATCGAGCCGATCCGGCCACCAGTCTTTGTTGGTGCGGCCCTTGGCCGGCGCGTGCATGACGGGACATTTGCCCACGGCTGCGGCTTGGTCAGCGCTCATATTTTCTCTTCTCCTCGGAGTTTTCTGCGACCTTCCGGTCGCGGTTCAACGGCTAGTTTGGCGTTTCCCTTTGAAGACCACCTGGTATTCCCGCACCTCGTACCCTTCGAGCTCGCCCACCCGATCCACGTCCACGGCCTCCCAAGGGATGTCGTGGATCTCTCCGGTCTCATCGTCGATCAGGTGATGGTGCTTGTCGGTGTTGGGGTCGTAGACGACGCTCGACCCACCCAGGAGCTTCACCTCCCGCAACAGGCCCCGCTCGACGAAGAGGTGGAGCGTGTTGTAGACGGTGGCGCGGGAGATCATCGGAAAGCCCTCCTGGACTTCCGACAACACGCGCTCCGCCGAGGGATGCTCGTCGGTCTGCAGCACGAAATCCGCCACCGCGACCCGCTGGGCCGACGGCTGGATGCCGTGCTCCCGCAGGCAATCCAAGATGGCTTCTGTGTTTAGACTTTGTCTAGTATTCATGGTCTTCCAGGTACGGAGCAATTATACCTCTTGGGAGAGTCTTGGCAAGGGCTGGGTGTTTCAATAGGGTGTCGACACCGTCGGCAGAGCAGTCGACCGTCCGAAAATCCACCGCCGCACCAGGATGCCACCGAGTGACCAACCCCTTCTCCATCCTCACCGCCGCCCGCCAAGCCCCCGAAGCCCTCGCCATGGTGCAGGGCGAGGAGAGCTGGACCTGGCAACGGCTAGCGCGAGCGGTGGCGGATGTCATCGAACGCCTCGAGGAGCAGGGGGTTGCCGGGACAGGGCAGCAGCCTTGGGTCGCCTTCACCGGTGACGCCTCCCTCGAGGCGGTGATCGCCACCTGTGCCCTCGCAGAGATCGGGGCGGTGGCGGTGCCCCTGCATCCCCGGTGGCCGGCGGAGGTGCGGAGTCGGGTGCTGACAGTGGTGCGGCCGGCGGCGATTTTCGAGGCGGGCTGGAGTGAACCGGGCTGGAGTGAGGCGGCAGGGTCTAAGCCGAGCCTTGACGAAGAGCTCCCTCTCCCCTACCCCGAGCAGGATCCCGAGCGCCCCCTCGCCCTCATCCACACCTCCGGTAGCAGCGGCCAGCGGAAGGGAGTGCTGCTGAGCCGGCGGGCGTTCCTGGCCTCGGCGGAGGCCAGCGCGGCGAATCTAGGCTGGCGGGAGGATGACCGGTGGTTGCTCAATCTGCCCACGGCCCACGTAGGCGGGCTGTCGGTGATCACCCGCTGCCTCGCCGCCCGGAAGACGATGGTGCTCGAAGATCCACAGGACGCCGGGGGCTTCTCCCCGCGGGCCTTCACCGACACCGTCGAGGACAGCGGCGTCACCCTCGCCTCGCTGGTGCCCACCATGCTCCGCCGCCTCCTCGACCTCGACCCGCCCTGGCGACCGCCGGAGCATCTGCGGGCCATTCTGCTAGGGGGAGCGCCCGCCCCGCCCGCCTTGCTCGCAGCGGCGGCGCAGCGGGGGATTCCGGTCCTCCCCACCTACGGCCTCACCGAAGCCTGCTCCCAGGTCGCCACCCGCTCCCCCGCCGGGACCGGGGATCCCCAGGCCGGAGCCGCCCCACCCTTGGCGGGGATGCCTCCCTTGCCTGGAATCACAGTGCGGATCGTAGACGGGGAGATCCAGGTGCGGGGAGCGACGCTCTTCAGCGACTACTTTCCGGAAGGCTCCCATCCCTTCCCCATCAGCGCCGACGGCTGGCTGGCCACCGGAGATCTCGGGCGCCTCGACGACCACGGCAACCTCCACCCCCTGGGGCGGCGGGGGGACTTGATCGTCAGCGGCGGGGAAAACGTCTCACCGCAGGCGGTGGAGGGAGTGCTGGAAGCGCATCCGTCGGTGCGCAGTGCCTGCGTGGTGGGGCTGGAGGACGAAGAGTGGGGTCAGGTGGTGGCTGCGTTGTTGGTGTCAGGGCCGGATGGGCCGCCGGCGGGGAAACAAGAGCAGGAGCTGGACGCCTACCTCCGCCGCGAACTCGCCGCCTACGAACGGCCGCGGCGGATCCTATGGGTCGACGCGCTGCCCCTGGGGTCCAACGGCAAGGTGGACCGGGAAGCGAGTGCTATGCTGTTCCAACATCCAGGGAGGTAGCAACGATGAAAGAGCACAAGCATTGGATCAACACTCTCGGAGCCGGCATGGTTCTGAGTACGCTTCTCAGCCTGGGGCTTCTCCTCAGCCTCGCCTCGGCTTCTCCGGCCCTCGCCCAACCCACCACCCCCCTCACCCAGCCGTGGACCAGCTTCCCCGTGCCGATGGAAGACCCCGGCGCCATGGACGACGACACCGGTCTGTGCCAGGCGGACGAGGAAACCCTCTGCCTCCTCGACGGCCGCCTGTCAGCGACCCTGCGCTGGCACAACCAGCGCACCGGCGAGGAAGGCACGGGCCGGGTGCACAAGCTCGGCGAGCGCACTGGCTATTTCTGGTTCTTCCAGCAGGACAACGTCGAAGTGCTGGTCAAGACCCTCGACGGCACGGCGGTGAACGGTGCCTACTGGGTCTTCCTGGGCTCAATGACGGACCTGGAATTCTGGCTCGACGTCACCCACCTCGCCACCCGCCAACAGCGCACCGTCTACAACCCCCCCGGCCACCTCTACGGCTACGCCGACGTCAAAGCCCTGCCCGTCGACCCGGAGAAGATGTGCGGCACCATCGTCGGCATCCCCTGCCCCGCCGGCCAGGTCTGCGACTTCAACCAAGGCTGCAACGTCAGCGACGCCGCCGGCGTCTGCACCACCATCCCCGACGTCTGCCCCGCCGTCCTCGACCCCGTCTGCGGCTGCGACCAGATCACCTACACCAACGACTGTGAGCGGCTCAAGGCGCAGGTGGTGAAAGCCAACGACGGGCCCTGTGCTGCGGGGTAAGCCCGGCGGCGGGGTAAGCCCGGCGGCCGGAATCCGGTTCAGGCGCGGCTGGGGCGCTCGTTGCCGGATTCCGGCGGATCGCTTTCTCCGCTGGGCAACAACACCTCGAAGCAGCTGCCCACTCCCTCCGTGCTCTCGCAGTGGATACGTCCACCGAGACGACGCACCAGCAGGCGGACGTGAGCGAGCCCGATCCCTTCCCCGGGAGCTTTGTGGTTACCGCCGCGGCGGAAAGGTAGAAAGATCTCCGACAGCTCGTGGGCGGGAATTCCTCGGCCGTTGTCGCAGATTCGGAGCTTGACCTTGCCGGCAGAGGTCTCGCCAGTGATCTGGATCCGCCCCGGGCGGTCGGGATCCAGGTATTGCACGGCGTTGGTCAGCAGATTGGCGAAGATTTGGGTCATCGCCAGACGATCCACCGCCGCCGTCGGTAGAGAGCCGACGCTGACCTGGACCTCCCGCCGCTGGATCTCGAATTTCAGATCCGCCAGAGCTTGAGCACAGATGGTCTCCAGATCCACCGTCTCGGTGACGAATTCGCGGTGCCCCGCGCGGGC
The DNA here is from genome assembly GCA_034211275.1 of Acidobacteriota bacterium. Taxonomy (NCBI): domain Bacteria; kingdom Pseudomonadati; phylum Acidobacteriota; species Acidobacteriota bacterium. The sequence goes on along the minus strand of JAXHTF010000043.1, from coordinate 23,942 downwards.
GAGCTGGAGCAGCGCCGTCACGTAGCGATCCATCTGCTCGCTGGACGAGTCGATCATCTCCACGGCCTCGTGGATATCGTCCTCGAGCAAACTCTGGGCCTCCGCCAGCTGCACCTTGGAGCCCTGCAGCAGCTGCACCAGGGAATCGGTGGCGAGGCGCAGCTCGCCGGCGAACCCCCGCAGGTTGACCAGGGGCGAGCGTAGGTCGTGGGAGAAACTGAAGAGGAATCGGCGTAGATCTCGCTCGGCGAGCTTCAGCTGCTCGGAGATCCGCACCTGCTCGGTGAGCAAAGCCCGGTTGTGGTCCGCCAGCCGGCGATACTGATGCAGCGCCATACCCAGCAGGGCCAGCAATCCCACGGTGGCCACGAGCTCCCGCGCATGGCGCAGGCCCTCCTCCGCCGAGGGAGTGGTGAACTGAACGATGAGGTGGATGATGGGGAGCAGCAGGGCCAGGACCAGGAGACGGCTGATCAGGCTTCGATGATGCCGGTCCCAGGGATGAGCCGGTGCCGGGGGTTGCCTCGGAGAATACCCGCGAAACCGCACGGAAACGATGAACGCCGGAATCGCCAGGCGCCAGAGAAAGAGCCATTGGGGCCCGAACTCGGCATCCAGGGGCAGGTAAGGGAAGGTAGTGAGAATGTCGTAGCTGTCGGTCAGCGCCCAGAGCACCGCTGCCACGATCATGCAGGTGTAGATCGGGGCCCAACGCGTGCCCCCGGCTCCCCGCCGCACCCACAACAGGCGGACGACCAAGTAGAGGTCCATGATCACGTAGAGCGGCGAGGAGAGCCAGAACCGCAGACCCTCCGACGGCTGAGAGTAGACCGCCGGGATGACGGTGAAATAGGCCAGCATGGCGAAGAGGAAGATCCCCGAACCCAAGAGCTCGAGCCGGTACTCGGGGTCGCTCCGGCCACCCCAATCGGGCCGCAGCTCGACGGCCGAGATCAAGAGAAAGTAGAACAGCAGCATCAAGGCGTCGTAGGCGGGCCAGCCGAGGGCGGATTGAAAGAACCACGGGAAAACTAGCTCCACCGACGGAACGATCCACCAGCAGAGAAAGGCGAGGCTCACCAGGTTCCAGAACTCCTGGTCCGGTCCCGGCTGTCGCCATAAGCTGTAGCGAATCACCAGCATCGTCCAGCCGGTGTGAATGGAATAGAGAAGGCTGTTGAGGAACCAGAGGACGTCGTCCGAGAGGACGCCGGACAGGGAGATGACGACGTCGAGGAGAACGAGCACCGCCACCAGCTGAAAAGTCCGATCAGAGAGAATCCAGCTCCAAGGCGACTGCTCGGAACCGGGCTGCGGCCGTATGTTCACCGAAATCCCTTCTGCTCCTAGGAACCTGACCGCACCGCGCATCCGGTAGGTAGGCCCATCCAATACAAGGAACTATCGGCACCTCAACGCTCGGCCGAGCAGGGCCGGTGTACAACCCGGAGGGACCGCACCGGCCCAGACTCCGGCTTCCGCCGCTACACCGCCCCGCAGTTCTCCCGGCCCGGACCGTTCAGGGTCCCGAAAAGTTCCGAAAATAAGACACCCGTGAAGCGATTTTATACCAGTTCAAAGACCCGCGAAGGCTCGAATTCGGGCTGGGTCCAATTCCCTGCGGCGCCTCAGATCCGCGGCTCCATGAGCAAGCGGCAAGGCTGGCCCGACTTCATCAAGTCCCAACAAAAACGGGCACAGGAGGAAATCCTGCGCCCGGCGAATGATCGGAGTTCCGGCGGATTCCGGAGCTGGTGTTGGCTTCAAAAAAGGTTGAGAGAGGGTCAGCCCTGCACCACCTCACCCACCGCCGCCCGCTTCGACGGGTGGTGGTTCTCCGGCACGTGCTCGTGGGCGTGGTAGGAGCTCCGGACGAGGGGGCCGGACTCGCAGTAGGCGAAACCTAGCTCGAAGGCGTAGCGCTTGTACTCGGCGAACTCTTCCGGAGTCACCCAGCGGTCCACCGGTAGGTGCTTTTGGGTCGGCTGGAGGTATTGGCCGATGGTCATCACCTCGACGCCGGCGGCGTGGATGTCGCGGAGGGTTTCGCGCACCTCGTCGGGGGTCTCGCCGATGCCCACCATGATGCCGGTCTTCACCCGGCCCTCGTACTCGCCAGCCTCGCGGCGCCGGGCGGCGTCGGCGAGGAGGTCGAGGCTGCGCTGGTAGCGGCTGCCGGGGCGCGCCTTGCGGTACATGCGGGGGACCGTCTCCATGTTGTGGGAGAAGACCTCCGGGCGAGCGCTGAGAACGACGTCCAGGGCATCGTCGACGCCGCGGAAGTCGGGGGTGAGGATTTCCACCGCGGTGTCCGGGTTGCGGCGGTGGATGGCCTCGATGACCTGGCGGAAGTGCTCGGCGCCGCCGTCCGGGAGGTCGTCCCGGTCGACGGAGGTGATCACCGCGTGCTGCAGGCCCATGACCTCTACCGCCTCCGCCACGTGTTCCGGCTCGTCGGCGTCGACGCCCTTGTTGGGGCGGCCGGAGGTCACGGCGCAGAAGCCGCAGCGGCGGGTGCAGATCTCGCCGAGGATCATGAAGGTGGCGGTGCCGTGCTGGCCCCAGCATTCGTAAATGTTGGGGCAGCGGGCCTCTTCGCACACGGTGTTGAGCTTGAGGTCCTGCACCAGCTTCTTGACCTGGTGATACCGCGCAGGAGTGGCGAGCTTGATGCGCAACCACTCCGGCCGGCCCTGACGCTTCTTCTGAACTGCGTCGGGAGCGGGTTGGGAGGAGGTGGAAGCGCCGATTTGGACGAGGTTCTGGCTCATGAGTTGGAGTCTAACGAAGCTGTGGGATGAGTGCCAGGAATGCCTACTTGTCCGCTACTCCACGTCCACGTCCAGCGCCACATCAAGACTGGGAGCACTGTGGGTGATCCAGCCCACAGAGAGCAGATCGACGCCGGTGGCGGCGATGGCGGCGGCGGTTTCGGGGGTGATGCCGCCGGAGGCTTCGCTGATCACGCCGCTGCCGGCATCGCGGATGCGGGCGACCGCCTGACGCAACAGCTCCGGGCTCATATTGTCCAGCAGCACCACGTCCACCGCCAGCGCCAGGGCGCGGTCCAGCTGCTCCAGGGTGTCCACCTCCACCTCGATCTTCACCAGGTGCCCCACCCGCCGGCGTACCTGCTCCACCGCCTGCTCGAGACTGCCCGCCAACAGGCGATGGTTGTCTTTGATCATCACCGCGTCGTCGAGACCGAAACGGTGGTTGGCACCGCCGCCGCAGCGCACGGCGTGCTTTTCCAGAGCGCGCAGGCCGGGGGTGGTTTTGCGGGTGCACGCCACCCGGGCGCCGGTGCCGGCGACGGCGTCGACGATGCCGCGGGTGGTGGTGGCGATGCCGGAAAGGTGGCCGAGGAAGTTGAGGGCGGTGCGTTCCGCCGAGAGCAGCGAACGAGCGGAGCCGGCGACCTCCGCCAGCACCGTCCCGGCGTCCACGGCGTCACCGTCCGCCACCTGCGGGCGGAAGAGGATGCCGGCATCGAGGAGCCGAAAGGCCGACCCCGCCACCTCCAGACCGGCGATGATACCGGCACGGCGGGCCACCAGCAGCGCCCGAGCGGTGGCCGAGGGCGGGATCACCGCGTCGCTGGTGAGATCGCCGGCGCGGCCCAGATCCTCCTGCAGCGCCCGGCGCACCGTGTCTTCGTAGAGCAGCGGGTAGAGGACGGGACTGCCCGGCTCCGCGGGAAGGCTCATCGTGCGAATCTTCATCGCTGGGCCTCCGCCGCCGGGGTCAGGGAGCGGGCGGGCCAGGGCAGAGCGGGCCGACAGGCGCGGCCGCGGAGCTCGAGGAAGCGGCGGCGGCGCTGCTGGGGATCGGATTCGGGATAGTCGCTGCGGTAGTGGCCGCCGCGGCTCTCCCGCCGCAACAGCGCGGCGGTGGTGAGGAGCCGCGCCACGGTCACCGCATTGGTCAAAGGACCGGCCTCCGGGAGCCGCCAGGAGAGGCGGTCGAGCTCGTCCAGGAATCCCCGCAGCCCGTCTTCGTCGCGCACCAAGCCCACTTCCTGCCAAAGCCAACGGCGCACCGCCGTAATGCTCGCCCGCACCGGCGGCGAGTCCGCCTCACCGATGTCCGGTGGTTGGGGCAGCCCCTGGGGCCGCTCGCCCCCCTCGGCCAGGGAGCGCTCGATGTCGGCCCCCACCCGGGCGCCGAAAACCAGGCCCTCGAGGAGGGAGTTGCTGGCCAGACGATTGGCGCCGTGAACGCCGGTGCAGGCGACCTCACCGCAGGCCCAGAGACCGTCGAGGGAAGAACGGCCGGCAAGGTCGGTGGCAATGCCCCCCATGTGGAAATGGCTGGCGGGGGTCACCGGCAGCAGCTCAGTGCGGGGGTCGAGGCCGTGGCGCTGGCAGAGAGCGAAGACCGTGGGGAACCGCTCCGGAAAGGCCTCCCCCACCGCCTCCCGGGCGTCGAGAAAGACTTGGTGGCCTGCCGCCCGGCGCCGGTGGATGGCGCGGGCGACGATGTCCCGAGGAGCCAGCTCGGCGTCGGGGTGCTCGGCGAGGAGGAAGCGTTCGCCGGTGTCGTCGACCAGAATCGCCCCTTCGCCGCGCAGGGCTTCGGTGAGCAGCGGCAGGGGATCGCTGTCCACCGCCAGGGCCGTGGGGTGGAATTGCACCATCTCCAGATCCGCCAGCCGAGCGCCGGCGCGGGCCGCCAGGGCCAGGCCGTCGCCGGTGACCTCCGGCGGGTTGGTGGTCCAACGGTAGAGGGCGCCGAGACCGCCGGTGGCCAGCACCACCGCCGGCGCCCGGAAGAGCACCCGATGGCCGTGAGCATCGTGGGCCAAGACTCCCGCCACCCGGCCATCCTCCACCCACAGATCGTCGGCGGTGGTCTCGCCGAAGAGCTGGACCTTGGAGTGCCGCCGCACCGCCTCCAACAGCGCCCGCACCACCTCGGCACCGGTGGCGTCGCCGTGGGCGTGGAGAATGCGGCGGCGGCTGTGGGCCGCCTCGTGTCCCAGGGCCAGCTCGCCGTCCGCGCCACGGTCGAAGTCAGCGCCCAGCTCCAGCAGCTCCGCCAGCCGTGCCGGACCCTCGGTGGTGAGCACCGTGACCGCTTCTTCCCAGGCAAGTCCCGCCGCCGCCGTCAGGGTGTCGGCGGCGTGGAGGGAGGGGGAATCCTGCCCCGACAGGGCCGCGGCGATGCCTCCCTGGGCCCAGACGCTGGAGCCTCCCGCTCCAGAAACGGCAGCTCTGCACCCTTCCCCACCCCCTTGACGACCGTCCTCACAGCTCACCGGCTGCTTGCTGAGCAGCCCCACCCGGCGGCCGGGGCACCCCAGCGCCGCCGAGAGACCGGCGACACCGCCCCCCACCACCACCAGGTCGAGGTCGTGGATGCGCTGCCAGGAGGCAGACTTCCCGGAGGAGCTCATCCGGCCACCGCGGCCGGGGAGGCCTGGGAGGCCTGAGAGGCAACGGGAACGCTGGCGTCTTTGCCCCGTCCGACCTCGAGCATCCTCTCCACCGCCCGGCGAGCGCGCTGCGCCACCTCCGGGGCCACCTCCACCTCGTAGCGGCCGTGAAGCAGGCTGTCGAGAATCTTCGGCAGGGTGATGCGCTTCATATGCGGGCAGAGATTGCAGGGGCGGATGAACTCCACCTTGGGATGCTCCACGGAAACGTTGTCGCTCATGGAGCACTCGGTGATCATCACCACCCGCTTGGGCTGGCGCTCCCCCACCGCCTGGATCATGCCCGAAGTGGAACCGACGAAGTCGGCCTCCTTCAGCACGTCCTGGGGACACTCGGGGTGAGCGAGGATCTGAAGATCATCGTATTGGGCGCGGAAAGCCCGCAGCTGCTCGCCGGTGAAACGCTCGTGGACCTCGCAGTGACCGTGCCAGAGGATCAGCTCGACATCGGTCTGCTGTGCCACGTGGTGGCCGAGGTACTCGTCCGGCAGGAAGATCACCCGATCCACCCCCAGGGACTCCACCACCTCCACGGCGTTGGCGGAGGTGCAGCAGACGTCGGTCTCGGCTTTGACGTCAGCGGAGGTATTGACGTAGGTCACCACCGGCACGCCGGGATAACGCTCCTTGAGCAGGCGGACGTCGGCGCCGGTGATGGACGACGCCAGCGAGCAGCCGGCCTCGAGGTCCGGAATCAAGACCTTCTTGCTGGGATTGAGCAGCTTGGCGGTCTCGGCCATGAAGTGGACGCCGCAGAGCACGATGGTGTCCGCCTCCGCCTCCACCGCCATGCGCGCCAAAGCCAGGGAGTCGCCGGTGAGGTCGGCGACGCCGTGGAAGATCTCCGGCGTCTGATAGTTGTGGGCCAGGATGATGGCGTTGCGCTCGGCCTTGAGGCGGTTGATGGCTTCGACGTAGGGCGCGTGCACCGGCCACTCGAGCTCGGGGATGACGTCGCGGACGCGCTCGTAGATGGGCGCCGTCGCGGCGGCCACCTCCGGCGTATAGGAAAGCTCCGCAGAGGAGAGCGCGGGGCTCGAGAAGTCAGAATTGGGGGCAGTGGGCATGGAGGCCTCCTTGCTGCTCGGAATCACTTATACTCAAGTTGAGCATAATAAGGCGCTAAAAAAGCAGGCCGCAACTGGCCTACGGGAGTAATGCTACAGATGAGCATTAGTGCTGTCAAGGGAGCGTCACGGAAATGTGGCGGGGCGGTCACCGGGACTTCGGCGCAGGCAAGCAGTGACCGAGGCTTCACCACCTGGTCGACGCCGTCTCCTGCTGGCTCCAACACTCCCTCGACCCACCCCGTCACTCCCGCGAACGCGGGAGTCCACGCCTTTCTGGGGAGACCGCGCCGCCTAGATGGGCAGACTGGCCAGCAACGACAGCTCGAAGCCGGCAACGCTCACTACTCACCACCGCGTGGATTCCCGCGTCCGCGGGAATGACGAAGGGAGTTGTTGGGCCCTGGGATCCATGCAGGCAACGCTGGAGCCTCCCCCACCTCCGCCCGGGGATAAAAACCCCGGGCTACTCAAATACCGCCGGCTCCGCCGGCTCCGGAACCGAAGATGGGCAGGATGGTCCTCAGGGAGCCGGATTCATCCGGCGGTGCCTACTTAGCCCGGGGATTGATCCCCGGGCGGGGGTGCCGCAAACGCAGCTCTTCCTACTCGCGCAGTAGCTCGCAGGAGCCCTACGACTCCTCTTCTCCCCCCTCGAAGGCCTTGACCACGAAGACCGGCATCTCCGCCAGGCGCACCACCTTCTCCGCCACGCTGCCCAGGAGCAGGTGAGCCAGACCGGTGTGGCCGTGGGTGGAGATGACCACGAGGTCGCTGTCGTGGTCCTTGGCGAAATCGCTGATGGTGGTGGCGGGGTACCCCTCCAGCACGTGGGTGGAGATGCGTCCCTTGAGCTGGGGATACTCCGCCGCCAGCTCGTCCAACCCCTCCTGGGAGTAGCGGGTGATGGCCGCGTAGTCGGCGGTGACGGCGGAGGTGCTGCCGGGGAAATAGACCTGCGGGTAGGCCATGGGCTGGACCACGTGCAGCAGCTGCAGGTGGGAATCGTAGACCCGCGCCAGCTCCACCGCCGAATCCAGGGCACGCTTGGAAGGATCGGAGAAGTCCACCGGCACCAGGATCCGCTCCAGCGCCTCCACGGGCCGGGGATCCTCCTGCTCCCGCAGGGTCATCACCGGGCAGGAAGCCAGGCGCACCACCTCTTCGGCGACGCTGCCGAGCACCAATCTGCCGAGGCCGCGGCGACCGTGGGTGCCGACGATGATGAGGTCGACCCCCACCTCCGAAGCGTATTCGAGGATCACCGCCGCCGGCGCGATGCCCCGGCGGTGAGCGCGATGGATCTTGAGCTCGCTACCGACCTCCGGCAACAAGCCTTCGAGGCGCTGCTTCGCCGCCTCCTCCGCCAGACGGTATAGCTCGTCGGGGTCCGGGAACTCGTAGATCGGGTTGGCCGGATCGTCGCCGTGGAGCACGACGGCGTGGAGCAGGTGGAGCTCCGCACCGAAGCGGCGCGCCAGGAAGGCGGCGTGGCTGAGAGCCTGATCGGCGCAACGGGAAAAGTCGGTAGGAAAGAGAATCTTCTGGATAGTCGTCATGATCTCACCTCGCAGAGTGGAGGCCGCGGGATCGGTCTCGCGGCTCCTCAGAGCCCCGGCGGTCGTTGGGAGCGCCGGCATTGCATCGCCGACACGGCGATCTTCCTACCCCCTTTTTATCGCAGCCGCGGCCTCTGGACCAGCTCCCCGGGGACCGATACATTAGAAGGGGGGAGGATTCGGGCTCCGGCCCGCGCCTCGACCTCCGAAGCTAGGAAACTCACGCGGCCGATTCGGAGCGCAGTGCCCGCGCAGGCTGCCATGGAAGGGGATCTCGTGTCGAAATACAATACCGTGCTTGCAACCACCGACTTCTCCGAGGCCGCCAGCGCCGGCGTCCTCGCCGCCGCCGACCTTGCCGAAGCCCTGGATGCCGACCTCAAGCTGATCTACGTGGCGGAAGACCGCATGCCGCCGCTGGGCATGACCACCGAGCAACAGCGCAAAGACATCCGGCAACGCCACGAGGATCTCGCCCGCGAATCCCTCGACAAGCTGGCGGCGAAGCTCCTGGGGGACAAGCCCGTGGAGGCGATCCTGCGCATTGGCAACCCGGCGGCGGAGATCGTCGCCTGTGCCGACGAGGTGGGCGCCGACTTCATCGTCATGGCCACCCGCGGATTCGGCTCGGTGGGTCAGATGATCTTCGGCAGCACGACCCAGAAGGTGCTGCACAATGCGCAGTGCCCGGTGATTTCGGTGCGCTCGAGCGACGACTGAGAAGTCTCGGCGAAACGCCCATCAGGCCAGCGGCCCGTAAGACCAGCACTTCAGGCCAACCGGCCGAGAGAGCGGGTCAGGAAACCGCCGCCAGCCAGTCCCGGGGCCGGAGGTAATCGCGGTAGAGCTCTTCCTCCGGCGAGCCGGCCTCGGGACGCCAGTCATAGCGCCAGGCCGCCAGCGGCGGCAGCGACATGAGGATGGACTCGGTGCGTCCGCCGGACTGCAGGCCGAAGAGGGTGCCGCGGTCGTAGATCAGGTTGAACTCGGCGTAGCGGCCCCGGCGGTAGAGCTGGAAGTCCCGCTCCCGCTCGCCGTAGGGAGTGTCTTTGCGGCGCTCGACGATGGGTAGGTAGGCGGACAGGTAGTGGTCGCCGACGCTGCGCTGGAAGGCGAAGCAGCGCTCGAAGCCCCAGACGTTGAGGTCATCGAAGAAAAGTCCGCCGATGCCCCGGGTCTCCTGCCGATGGGGCAGGTAGAAATAATCGTCACACCATTCCTTGAAGCGCGGATAGACGTCGTTGCCGAAGGGCCGGCAAGCCTCCTCCGCCTGGGTGTGCCAGTGCACCGCATCCTCCAGGAAGGGATAGTAGGGCGTCAGGTCGAAACCGCCGCCGAACCACCACACCGGATCCTCCCCCTCCTTCTCCGCGATGAAGAAGCGGACGTTGGCGTGGCTGGTGGGGACGTAGGGGTTGAGCGGGTGGATGACCAGCGAAACCCCCATGGCACGGAAACTGCGGCCGGCCAGCTGGGGCCGCTGCTCGGTGGCCGCCGCCGGCATTCCGGGGCCGTGGACGTCGGAGTATCCAACCCCCGCCTTTTCGAACACCGCACCGCCGGAGAGCACCCGGCTGCGGCCCCCTCCCCCCTCTCGGCGGGTCCACTCGTCCTGGCGAAACGTGGCCTCGCCGTCGAGCCCTTCCAGGGCGGAACAGATGCGATCCTGAAGACCGCGGAGATAAGCCTCTACACCTTTGATGTCACTTTCGTTTACCATGGCGCCGCATTCTAGCGTGTCAGACGACGAAAGGTGAGGGGCGGGAGCGATCTCGGTGCCCGTGCCATCGTCAAAAAATGTTACGATGCCATAGCTCGTCCCGTCGCCGCTGGCCGCGGCGCCGGTGTGGATCGAAAATTCATGAGTTCCTTGGTCATTCTCGCCCTCGGCGGTCTGCTGTGCACCGCCGACGCCGGCGGCTCCCCCGCTACGGCCGTCCCCGTGGCGCCGACTGCCGCGTGGATCGTCTCCAGTGCCCACACCGCCGCTGCAGACGAAGAGGCGGCGGGAGAAGCTTCTGAGGAGAGCGCTTCGGAAACGGCTCGGCGCGGCGGCCCAAGCGATGCCAAGACGTTTCCTCGGCTGCGCGGCCCCCGGCCCCGGCGCCCCGTGCCGTCCCCGGAGGTTCTGGAAGCGACCGGCGCGGTCATCGGCGACGTGCGCGTGGTGACCAACGACATCTTCGATCCGGAAAATCCGGAAGAAAATTACAGGCTCTTCCGCCTCGCCAACCGGCTCCATCCCAAGACCCACGAGCGGGTCATCGAAGGCCATCTTCTCTTCGCCCCGGGGGAGCGCTACTCCCACTACAAGATCGAGGAGTCGGAACGCATCCTGCGCTCTCAGAGCTTCCTCTACGACGCCGAGGTGCGGCCCATCCGCTACGAGAACAACCGGGTCGACCTGGCGGTGGTCACCCGCGACGTGTGGACCCTACAGGTGGGAGTGTCGGTGAACCGCAGCGGCGGCGAGACCGAGTCTTCTTTCGAGATCCAGGATGCCAACTTCCTGGGCAGCGGCAAGGAGTTGGTGCTGGGCCACGCCACCGGCATCGACCGCACCGAGACCCGCTTCGCTTACCGCGACCCCAATCTGCTGCAGAGCCGAGCCCGCATGGAGCTTCTGTACTCGGACAACAGCGACGGGGACTATCAGAAGCTCAAGATCGACCGCCCCTTCTTCTCCCTCGACACCCGCTGGGCGGCGGGACTGGAGATCGTGGAAGGCGATCGCATCGACTCCTTCTATCGCCTGGGCGAGGTCAGCGGCGAGGTGCGTCACCAACAAACCCTGGTGGAGGTTCGCGGCGGCCTGTCCAAGGGCTTGCAGGAGGACGGCAGCCACCGCTGGCTACACGGCTTCACCTACGAACAGGACCGCTTCGAGGAAGGCGCCCTGGGCAGCCGCGGCGAGCCGCTGGTGGAGCGCACCCTGGCCTACCCCTGGTTGGAGTACCAATTCGCCCAGAACCGCTTCCTCAAAACTCGCAATGTGCACCTCATGGGCCGCACCGAGGATCTCCCCCTGGGCCATCGGCTGCGGGCTCGGCTGGGTTGGTCGTCGTCGGCCTTCGGCGGCGACCGGGACCGCGGGGTGCTGCGCACCAGCTACGGCGCCGGCTTCGAGCGTGGCGACGACCAGCTGCTGCTCTTCGATAGCTACCTCTCCTCCCGCTTCGGCAGCGACGGCGAGGAGAATCTGCGCGCCGGCGTCCGCGGCCGCTTCTACTGGCGGAATTGGAGTCGCCACACCTTCTATGCGCTGCTCAGCCTCGACGCCAACGAGAACCTGGATCCGGAACGCCAGCTGCTCCTCGGCGGCGATTCGGGACTGCGGGGCTATCCGCTGCGCTATCAAAGCGGCGACCGCCGCGCCCTGCTGACGCTGGAGCAACGCTTCTTCACCGATTGGACCCCCTTCAGCCTGGCCTACGTGGGCGGCGCGGTCTTCGTCGACGTGGGCCGTGCCTGGTTCACCGGTGCCGAAGGACCGGACGAGCTCGGAACCCTCACCAACGTCGGCTTCGGTCTGCGCATCAGCCCCAGCCGCTCGGGCTTCGGCAATATGCTGCACGTGGACCTGGCCTTCCCCCTGGACGGCGACTCCTCCATCGACAGCGTTCAATTCCTGGTGACCACCCGGGAGACTTTCTGAGCTGCAGCCCATGGATCCGGGACGGGAAGAGGACTCATCTCGTCCTGATTTGAACCCTCTCGCGTACAGCACGTACAATCAGTTCGGGAAGGGACCTGGAACCTTCCCTCAGCCGCGCCGGTCCCCGCGCGGACTTTCGACTCAATCGATCCTCGCCGGCGCTCCTTCCAGAGCTCTCGCGAATTCACCGACGAGGATTCAGCCCACCGTGAAACCCTTCATCACGGGTCTTTTCATCGTGGGCACCTTCATCAGGAGCCTTCTCCATGTCTGATCGTTCGACCAAGGATCCCGCTTCCAACCTCGCTCCCAAGACCCGGGCAGTGCACGCCGGTGTCCAGCTGGACCCCATGACCGGCGCGGTCATGACTCCTATCTATCAGACCTCCACCTACGCCCAGAAGGACGTGGGCCAGCACTCCGGGTATGAGTATTCCCGCACCGACAATCCCACCCGCACGGCGCTGCAGACCGCCATGGCCACCCTCGAGGAGGGCGAGCACGCCCTTGCCTTCGCTTCCGGCATGGCGGCCATCGACACGGTGCTGCGAATGCTCTCGCCGGGGGATCATGTGATCTCCGGCAACGATGTCTACGGCGGCACTTTCCGCCTCTTCGACAAGATCCTGCGCCGCCAGGGTTTGGACTTCACCTTCGTCGATACCGGAGACCGGGAAGCGGTGGCCCAGGCGCTGCGCCCCAGCACCCGGCTGGTGTGGTTGGAGACCCCCACCAATCCCCTGCTCCGGCTCACCGACATCGCCGCCATCGCCGAGCTCACCCAAGACCACGGCGCCCTCCTGGGAGTGGACAACACCTTCGCCTCGCCGATGCTCCAGCGTCCTCTCCCCTTGGGGGCGGACCTGGTCATCCACAGCACCACCAAGTACATCGGCGGCCACTCGGACGTGGTGGGCGGCATGGTGGTGGTGAACGACGCCGAGCTCTACGAGGAGCTCAAGTTCCTCCAGAACGGCATCGGCGCGGTACCCGGCCCGATGGATTGCTTCCTGACCCTGCGGGGGATCAAGACCTTGGCCCTGCGCATGGCCGCCCACAGCGCCAACGGCCTGGAGATCGCCCGTTTCCTGGAGCGCCAGCCGATGGTGGACCAGGTGATCTATCCGTTCTTGGAGAGCCACCCCCAGCACGAGCTGGCGCAGCGGCAGATGGCCGGCGGCGCCGGCATCATTTCCTTCATCGTCCCCGGCGGCGCCGAGGCGGCGGCTCAGGTGGCCCGAACCACCCGCCTGTTCACCCTCGCCGAGTCCCTGGGCGGCGTCGAATCCCTCATCGAGGTTCCCGCCGCCATGACCCACCTATCGGTCTCAGAGTCGGACCTGGCGGTGGATCCGGGGCTGATCCGGCTGTCGGTGGGGATCGAAGATGCCGGCGACCTCATCGCCGACCTGGAGGAAGCCCTGAGCACCATCGCCCGTCCGGCGGCGGTGGGCGCGGGGGGCTGAAACGGGGCCTTAGAACGGCCCGCGGCGGCCGGCGCCGGGGAGCATGGAGCGTTGAAGGCGCTCCAGCTCCGTCCGCAGCTCGTCCGGCGGTGACTCGTCGGGGGAGCTCTCCATCACCTCCAGGAGGCCGTCTAGTTCGTTGTCCAGCCCCCGCAGGCTGAACAATTCCTCCTGAGCCTTTTCCGAGAGCGGCTTCGGACTGGTGCCGCGGGGCCCCAGTTTCTGCAGCAAGGTCGCCACGGTTCGAATATCGTGCTCCCGCAGCTCCTCGCGGTGGTTGATCTGGCGCAGCAGCTCGGCAAAGCCCACCACGTCCCGCCACAGACGCTGGCCGGTCACCTCCTCGTCGGCGCGCCCTTCCTGCCATTCGACGATGCGCTGGTAGAGGCGGCGCACGGCGACCCGGTCGTCGAAGCGCAGGAGCGGGTAGTAGCGCTCCCCCCGCAGCGCCACCAGCCGTTCAGCCATCCGGTGCAGGCGCGCTTCGACGTCGAGGGCGGGGTCGTTCTCGTCCACCAGCACCGACCGGCGGAGCCCTCCAAAAGCCTCCCGAATCTCCAGGGACGTGGAGAGATCCACCCACGGGCGCCGGGGGGGCTCCCGCCCCTCGAACTCGTAGATCGCCGATTCGACGGAGATCAGCGCGCGCCGCAGGTGTCGGTAGCCGGTGTCGCAGCGGGACGCCATCTGCCAATAGCTCTCCCGCTCCACCGCCTTGGCGAGCTCCTGGCGGCAGGCCATCAAGTCGCCACGGGCGACGAAGGCCAGGTCCGCGATGCCCCGAGCGGCCATCTCGGTGGAGATGAGCACGCCGATATCGGTGAGGGAATCGGGATCGCTGTCCTCCGGCACGACCTTCTGCAGCACCGCATCGGATTCGTAGAGCTGCTGAATCGCCCGCAACACCTCCACCGCCGAGTCCAACAGATCGCGCACTCCGGGCACCACCTCGGTGATGGCAGGCACCCGCTGGGTCTCCTCCGAGACGGTGAAGTCCATGCCGTCGGCCCGCTGGAGCAACTCGTCCAAGTGCTCCTGGAGAACCGTGGTCGTCATTTCTTTGCTGCCGGTAATCACGATCCTACTCCTGCGCCGAAGCCGCCGGAGGATCCCGGCGGCGGGCGATCGACCCTCAGGGTCTGTTGCGAGATCCCAAAACCTTCCTATTCTATCGTTCCCGGCGGCCGGGCTGAAGTGCTAGCCTCCGACCATGGCTTCCGGCCCCCGCTCCCGCGCCGAAAATCAGCTGCGGCTATTCGGTAAACCCCAGAAACAGCTGGCGGATGCTGCCGAGAATCCCGCCGTGCGAGTCCCCGCAGCTCTCCGCAGCCACCTGGGGGAACCGGCGGACGAGTTCTTCCACAAGCTCCACCGCCGGCTGCCGGGAAACCTGGCCAAGCTCACCCTGACCAACAATCGCAGCACCATCGTGTCCACCCGGCCGACCCCGGACGGCTTCGATGTGCGGGTGCATTGGTGCTTCGCCGGAGCTCCGGAGCCGGTGCTGGAGGCCCTGGGCCGGGTCGCCGCTGGCGAACGCCGGGGCAAACCTCAGGCCCTGGCAGTGCTCCGCGAGCACTTCCGCGGCCATTGGGAGGATCGACGCCAGGCCCCGGCGGACTCCCCTGCTCCTCCACGCCCCCGGCGACGAAGCCTCCGCGCCGAGGGGCAATGTTTCGACCTGCGAGAGATCCGCGACCGTATCAACCATCAATACTTCGAAAATCGCCTGGAGGTTGCCATCGGCTGGGGAAAATCTCCCTCCCCTCCCCGACGGCGGAAGCGGCGGCGGCGCCAGAGCATCCACCTGGGTACCTTCCGGCCGCTGCCAGCGGGGCCGGAGCAGGGCTTGATCCGCATCCACCCGGTCCTCGACCGGGTGGATGTGCCGCTCTATGTGGTGGAGTCGGTGGTGCACCACGAGATGCTCCACGCCGACCTACCGGCCACGGTAGTGGGAGGTCGCCGACGGCTGCACACGCCGGAGTTCCGGCGCCGCGAGGCGCTCTACGTGCACTATCACCAAGCCCGCGCCTGGATCGACGCGCACCTGGATCAACTGCTGACTCAGCGCTACCGCCGCTAACAGCCTGTGGTGAAAAGCCGCGCCGGCGGCCCCCGGCGTTCTTATTCGCCGCCCTCGGGAGCCCCCGTGCCGATGGTGGAAGCTTCCCGCTGCAGGTAGGCCTCGACGTCCAGCAGACGCTCCGGGCCGGCGCGGCGGATGGTGTTGAGCAACGCCTCGATGGTGTCTTCCTCCTCCAGCTGCTCGTCGAGGAACCAGTTGAGGAAGTTCCGCGCCAGGTAGTTGTGCTCGTCCTCGGCGATGCGGGCCAGCTGCTGAATCTGCCCGGTGACCTTCTCTTCCGAGGTGAGAGCCAGCTGCACGGCGTGCTCCGCCGACTCGAAGTCTGCCGTCGGCTGCGGAATGGCGGGCATGCGCACCCGGCCCCCCAGCTCGAGGATGAAGCGCACGAACTTCATGGCGTGCTCCCGCTCCTCCTCCGACTGGCGGTAGAAGAAGCGCGCCAGAGTGGGCAGGGTCTCGTCGTCGAAGTAGGTGGCGATGGAGATGTACTTCATGGAAGCGTACATCTCGTTGCCGATCTGCTCGTTGAGGGCATCGATGAGGCGATCACTGGCTCGTAGTCGCATGGTCATGGTCTCCTGCTATTTCCCATCCGGCACTCCACGGTTCCGGGAAACCCGTGCCGGAGGATCGTCAATTATCAGCTCCCGAAGGCTCGGTCCGCACCGCAGAGACACTCCACGGCCGCCGACCTCCCTAACATTCGATCACATTGATGGCCAAACCGCCGCGGGACGTCTCTTTGTACTTGGTTTTCATGTCGGCGCCGGTCTGCTGCATGGTACGCATCACCTTGTCCAGCGAGACTTTTTGTCCGCCCTGACCGCGGCGGGCGATGCGGGCGGCGTTGATGGCCTTCACCGCTCCCATGGCGTTGCGCTCGATGCAGGGGATCTGCACCAGCCCCGCCACCGGATCGCAGGTCAGCCCAAGATTGTGCTCCATACCGATCTCGGCGGCGTTCTCCACCTGCTCGTTGGTTCCCCCCACCGCCGCCACCAGCCCGGCGGCGGCCATGGAGCAAGCCACCCCCACCTCCCCCTGGCAGCCCACCTCGGCGCCGGAGATGGAAGCGTTCTCCTTGTACAGGATGCCGATGGCTCCGGCAGTGAGGAGGAAGCGCAGCACTCCCTCGTCGTCGGCGCCGGGGACGAAGCGGGTGTAGTAGTGCAACACCGCCGGTAGGATCCCCGCCGCACCGTTGGTGGGGGCCGTCACCACCCGACCGCCGGCGGCGTTCTCCTCGTTCACCGCCAGGGCGTAGAGATTGACCCAGTCGAGCACCGTCAGGGGATCTTTCATCCCCTCCTCGGGGCGGCTGGAGAGCTCCTGGTAGAGCTTCGAGGCCCGCCGCGGGACCTTCAACGAGCCCGGCAGCACCCCGGGCTCGCGGCAGCCCCGGGCGACGCAGTCCTGCATCGCCTGCCAGATGGTCCGCAAGCCGGAGCGGATCTCCTCCTCGCTGTGCCAGCACAGCTCGTTGTGCCACACCAGGCGATAGATGGGCAGCCCGTGCTCCGCCCCCAGCCGCAGCAGGTCCGCGCCGCTGGCGTAGGGATACGGGATGGCGGTGGTGTCGCGCACCAGGCGGTCTTCCCGCGCATCCTGCTGGGTGACCACGAATCCACCGCCGACGGAGTAGTAGACCCGCTCCTCCACGACCGGCTCCTCGACGACCTGGTCCTCTGCTGGCGACGCCGCGTCGGATGAGCCCGCTGAGGAATAAGCAGTGAAGCGCATACCGTTGGGATGAAGAGGGAGGGACTTGCGCCGCAGGAAGAGCAAATCCCGAGTCTCGTCGAAGACCAAGGGCTGCTCTCCCAACAGACGCACCGATCCCTCGCTCCGAATGCGCTCCAAGGTACCGTCTACCGAGTCCGGGTCCAGGGTCTCCGGAGCCTCGCCCTCGAGGCCCAGGAGCACCGCCCGGTCGGTGCCGTGTCCCTTGCCCGTCAAGGCCAGGGAGCCGTAGAGCTCGATCCGGATTCGCCGGGTCTCGCCGAGCCGGCCCTGGGCCGCCAAACGCTCGACGAATTGCTTCGCCGCGCGCATGGGACCAACGGTGTGAGAGCTGGACGGACCGATGCCAATGCTGAATAAATCGAAGACACTCAGTGCCACGGTGGCGACCTCCGGGGCGCATTGTACGCTCCCCCCGCGGCCCCCTCAAGAGGGCTCCGGGAAGCCTCGACACCGCTGGTATACTGGCGCGCTGAACGACCACCGACGGCGCCCGCGGGGGCGCCGATTTCCGTATAGGAGCAGCCCACCATGACCTCCACCGCTACCCAAGGCAGCGACTCCAACCACTTTCGGGTGACCATCCTCGGCTCCGGCCCCGCCGGCCTCACCGCCGCGCTCTACTCCGCCCGCGCCGACCTGGCTCCCCTGGTGCTGGAGGGCAATCAGCCCGGCGGCCAGCTGACCATCACCACCGACGTGGAAAACTTCCCCGGCTTTCCCGAGGGCATCCTCGGCCCCGAGCTCATGGACCGCATGCGCGAGCAGGCCCGCCGCTTCGGTGCGCAGGTGAAATTCGAGGCCGCCACCGTCGTCGACTTCGACCAGCGCCCCTTCCGCATCACCACCGACGAGGGCACCTACACCACCGACAGTCTGATCGTCGCCACCGGTGCTTCCGCCAAGCTGCTGGGCCTGCCCTCGGAGCAGGAGCTCATGGGCTACGGCGTCTCCGCCTGCGCCACCTGCGACGGCTTCTTCTTCCGCGGCAAAGAAGTGGCCATCGTCGGCGGCGGCGATTCCGCCATGGAGGAGGCCACCTACCTGACCAAATTCGCCACCAAGGTGACCGTCGTCCACCGCCGGGACGAGCTGCGGGCGTCGAAGATCATGCAGCAGCGGGCGCTGGACAACGAGAAGGTGGAGTTCTTGTGGAATCAGACCGTCACCGAGGTTCTGGGCAGCCGCGAGGACGGCGTCCACGGACTGCGGCTGAAGAATACGGTCACCGGTGAGGAGAGCGAGTTCGCCACCCAGGGACTGTTCATCGCCATCGGCCACCAACCCAACACCGAATTATTCCGCGGCAAGCTGGAGATGAACGACGTCGGCTACATCCACGTCCAGACTCCTTCGACCCGCACCAATATCGCCGGCGTCTTTGCCTGCGGCGACGCCATGGACCCCACCTACCGACAAGCGGTAACCGCCGCCGGTACGGGCTGTGCGGCGTCCATCGACGCCGAACGCTGGCTGGAGACCCACGACTGATGACCGATCCCAAGCAGCCATCTCGCCCCACCACCCTCGGCGCTCTCAAGGCCACCGGCTACCGGCCGCGCACCGTCAAGCAGGAGCTGCGGGCCAACCTGCGCCAGGCCCTGAGCGCCGGAGAGCCCCTCTTCCCGGGCATCGTGGGTTACGACCGCACGGTAATCCCCGGGGTGGTCAACGCGGTGCTGGCGGGCCACGACTTCATCCTCCTGGGGCTTCGGGGACAGGCCAAGACCCGCATCCTCCGCGCCCTGGTGCAGTTCCTCGACGAAGCGATCCCGGTGCTCGAGGGCAGCGAGCTCAACGACGATCCCCTGGCCCCCATCTCCACCTGGGGTCAGCGGCTGGTGGAAGAGGCGGGGGACGCCGCTCCCGTGGCCTGGCTGCCCCGGGAGGAGCGCTACAACGAGAAGCTCGCCACCCCGGACGTCTCCATCGCCGATCTGCTGGGAGACATCGACCCCATCAAGGCCGCTACCCGCAAGCTCACCTTCGCCGATCCGGAGGTCATCCACTTCGGCATCGTCGCCCGCACCAACCGCGGAATCTTCGCCATTAACGAGCTGCCGGACCTGGCGCCGCGCATCCAGGTGGGCTTGTTCAACATCCTCGAGGAGCGGGATCTGCAGATCCGCGGCTTCCCGGTGCGCATCCCCCTGGATCTGATGATGGTCTTCTCCGCCAACCCCGAGGATTACACCAACCGCGGCAGCATCATCACCCCCTTGAAGGACCGCATTTCCTCTCAGATCCTCACCCACTACCCGACGGACGCCGAAACCTCCGCCGAGATCACCGCCGCCGAGGCCTGGACCGATCGCGACGTGGAAGGGGTGGAGGTCTCCCCGGAGATTCGCTTGCTGATCGAAGAGATCACCCATGCGGCCCGGGAGAGCGAGATGGTGGATCAGGCTTCCGGGGTCAGCGCCCGGGTCGCCATCTCCGCCCTCGAGCTCCTGGTCTCCAACCTCGAGCGCCGTGCCCTGATCACCGGCGAGTCCCCGGTCCACGCCCGCCTCTGCGATCTCCACATGCTGCTGCCGGCGATCACCGGCAAGGTGGAGATGGTCTATGAGGGCGAGCAGAAAGGCCCCGAGGTGGTGGCCCGGCAGATCATCGGCGAGGCGGTGAAGAAAGCCTTCGACGCCCGCTTCCCGGAAGTCGGCCGCGAGGTGGGCAGCGGCGGTGAGGACGACACCGGCCCCTACGCCGGCATCGTCGCCTGGTTCGCCGACGGCAACCAGGTCACTCTCTCCGACGAGCTCCCCTTCGACGAATACCGCCGCCAGCTGGAGCAGGTCCCCGGCCTGATGGAGCTCGCCGCCACCTACGGCGAGGAGCCCCACCGCCAATGCCTGGGCGCGGAGATCATCCTCGACGGCCTGCATCAGCATCTGAAGCTCGGCCGCCAGGATCTGGACAGCCAGGTCAGCTACAAGGAAATGGTCAAGTTCCAGCTGCTCAAACCGCGTCGCCGAGGCCCGGGCCGCGGCGACGTCAACTGACCCGAACCGAGGAGGCCCGCCAACCCTTGCGCCACCGCTACCGCTACCTCGATCCGGACCTGATCCGCGGCCTGATGGCCGCCCAGGAGCTCCAGCAGGTATTCAACCAGCTGGTCCTCGCCTCCGGCGGCGACGTCGAGCAGGCCATGGAGTGGATGCGCTACCTCCAGCAGGAGGGCTACATCGACGAGAGCGTGGATCTGGAGGAGTTCTTCCAAAGCCTGCAGGAGCAACGGCTGGTGGGCAGCGACGGCGAAGGCGGCCTGGCGCTGACCACCGGCGGCGAGCGACGCATCCGCCGTAGCGCCTTCGAGGAAATCTTCCAGGGCCTCGACCGCGGCGGCCCCGGGTACCACCCGGTGCGCGACGCCGGCGGCGGCATCGAGCGCCTGCCGGAGACCCGCGGCTACCGCTTCGGCGACGAGCTCCACCACCTGGACGCCGCCCGCTCGCTGCAAAACACTCTACGGCGTACCAGCGGCCGCAGCCTGGCGATGGAAGAGGAGGATCTGGAGGTCTATGAGACCGAGCACCTCACCTCCTGCGCCACCATCGTGGCCATCGACATCAGCCACTCCATGATCCTCTACGGCGAGGACCGCATCACCCCGGCGAAGAAGGTGGCCCTGGCGCTGACGGAGCTGATCACCACGAAGTATCCGAAGGACTATCTCGGTGTCCTGCTTTTCGGTGACCGGGCTGAGCCGGTGGACCTGAGCGACCTCCCCTACGTGGAGGCCGGGCCCTACCACACCAACACCGCCGAGGCCCTACAGCTGGCCCGCGGCATGCTCTCCCGCCAGCGCCAGCCCAACAAGCAGATCTTCCTGATCACCGACGGCAAGCCCTCCGCCATCACCGACGGCGGCCGGATCTACAAGAATCCTTTCGGTCTGGACATGCGCATTGTCAACCGCACGCTGGAGGAGGCGGACCAGTGTCGCCGCCAGAAGGTGGTGGTGACGACCTTCATGATCGCCACGGATCCGATGCTCACGGAGTTCGTGGAGAAGATGACCCAAATCAACCGCGGCCGCGCTTACTTCGCTTCACCCACCAATCTGGGCGAGTTCATCCTCGCCGACTACATCAAAAACCGCCGCCGCCGGGTTCGATAGGCCGTCGTCCATCGCACGCCAGGGAGGCTAGGGGAGATCCCGCGCCGGGGCCACGGCTGCCCCACGGTAGGGGCCGTCGCCCTCCAGGTCTTTCGCCGTGAGCCCGCGGTTGAGGTCGAGGCCCAGGAGGTTCCATTGGTGCGCGAAGGCGCGGATGGGGGCTCGGATGCGTTCGCGGAAGTGGGTCGGCCAGAGGAAGCCTTCGATCTCGCGGTGGTTGGAGAAGGTGATGTCGACGTCGGCGCCTTGGGTTCCGGGATAGCCTTCGAGGCTGAAATGAAGGCGGAACAAGCGCCCCGTCTCCTGGTCGATCCAGAGGACCACCCGATCCGACGCCGAGAAGCCCAGCCCCGGCTCCAACCGTGTGACCACCCGATCGTAGACGCGGCCGTTCTCCCGCTGGGTGTCCAGGGGCAGCAGCTCGTTGCCGGTGTGTAGGAAGTAGGACGGCGCCAGGATGAGCATGCGGTAGACATCCGCCACCAGAGCCGAGGCCTTCGCTTGATCTTCGTCCGGTGTCTTCTCTCCCGAGTAGAAGACCGATGCCCCGGTCCGATCTCGGTAGACCTTTTTTCTTTTGTCTGCAGTCGGCCCCGTGTGAAGCTGCGCGATGATCCCCGGCTCGAGGATCAGCCGCTCCTCCGACGACTTGCGGTACTCGCTGTCCGTCAGCTCCGGCTGCACCCGCACCGCGACTTTGCCCCAGGTGCCGTCGTATCGAACGCTCAGATCCTCCACCGACTCGTAGAGATCGCCCCCGTGAGCTTCCACCGAGCGCTCCACCAGCGCCAGGCCCTGCTCCGCCGCCGCTGAGGAGCTCGGCACCGCCTCCCAGCGCGGCAGCGTGGAGGCACAGCCCACCAGCGCCAGGAGAAATCCAACGGACACGAGCGAAAGCATTCTGGATGCGAGAGTGTTCATCCTCCTATTGTGCCCACCGGTCGACAGAAACAGAAACTCCGTCCCGCCTCCAGCGACTATCCGGGCAAGCTCAGGATCGCCACCCCCGCCACCGCCACCGCCGTGCCCACCAGCCCCCGCAGCGTGATGGGCGTCCCCTCCATCCACGAGTCCACGAAGAGACCGAAGACCGGTGTCGTCGCCAACAGCACCGCCGCCAGGGAGGCTGGCGCCCAGGCGATGCCCAACATCATCAGCAGGATGGCCACGTAGGTTCCCAAGAAGGCGGGGCCTACCAGGCGCCGGAGGCCCGCCGGCGCCAGCACCTTCGAGGCAGAGCGTAGGCGGCGGCTCAGGGTCAGCACGATCACCAAGCCCGCCGCCGCCGCCGTCAAGCGTACGAAGCTCGCCAGCAGCACCGGCATCTCCTCCATTCCCGCCTTCGCCAGCACCACTCCCGAGCCCTGCCCCAGCGCCGCCAGCACCGCCAGAACCACGCCGGCGCCGGAGAAAGCAGCCGGTACCGCTGCGCTCGTGACCTCCGGTACTTCAGCCACCGCCAGCTCTGCATCCGGTGCTGCGGAGGAACCCACGGGCCTCCTCCGCCACCGTGGATCGATGACCACCACCACCCCCACCAGGATCACCAAGGCTCCCAGCCCCTGCCGAGGGCCCAGCCGCTCGCCGTAGAATGCGTAGGCCAAAATCGCCGTGAACACCGGCGCCAAAGTCTGCAGCAGGAGCGTGCGATGCACCCCCAGGCGCTGTACCGCCGCGAAGAGAGCGGTGTCTCCGAAGCTCATCCCCACCACCCCCGAAGCCACCACCAGCAGCAGCGCCGGCACCGGCACCCGCAACAACTCCGGCCACTGCCCCAGCGCCAGGCTGGTGAGCCCCAGGAGCACCGTCGCGATGCAACTCTTCCCGAGATTGACCGCTCGGGCACCGTAATCCGCCACGGGCCGGCGAAACAGGCCGACGGAAAAGGCCCAACAGAAGGCAGCGGTCAGGCAGGCGACCTGGCCGGCGAGCACCGAGGGCTCCATCAGCGCAACCTGATTTCCGGCGCTCCTCCGCCGGCGGATGGGTTCAGCTCAGCCGTCCTTCGATGACGTAGCGCAGGATCGCCACTACCTGCTGGGGATCTTGCGCCACCGCCTCGGCGGCGCCGTCGACCTCTTTCAGGGCGTGGGTCAGCTCCGGACCGTGGAGAATGATCAGCGGTTTGCCCAGAGCCGCCGCGAAGCCTGCGTCGAAGGCGGCGTTCCACTGCTTGTACTTGTCCCCGAAGCGCACCACCACCACGTCGGCGTCCTTCAGGTGGGTCCGGGTGCGGATGGAGTTGAGCCCCGCCCCCTTGTGATCCTTCCAGAAGCCCTTCTCCTCGGCTCCCAGGATGGCGACACCGCAATCGTCACTGGCGGCGTGATCGGTCACCGGAGAGGTGCAGCGCACCGGCAGGCCGGCCTCCTCCACCCCTTGGCGAATCTGCTCCCGCCAATCGCTATGAATCTCTCCGGCCAGGTATACGTTCCAGGTCTTGTCCATTCTTTCCTCGGTGTTGAAATCTTCGATGAGCTCATCTCGGGAACGGGAAGTGCCCCCTCGGCATCATTGTAGCGGTCTCGCCCCACGCTGGTATCCTTCTGGCCGGCTCCTGCCGGAGCTAGCAGCCAACGAAAGGAATGATTGGAATATGAAACCGAGACGCTATTGGCTCGTCAAGAGCGAGCCTGACGCCTACAGCCTCGACGACCTGCGCAAGGACGGCTCCACCTATTGGGACGGTGTGCGCAACTACCAGGCGCGCAACTTCATGCGCGACGACATGCAGGTCGGAGACGGGGTCCTGTACTACCACTCCCGCACCAAGCCACCGGCTATCGTAGGGCTAGCCCGGGTCTCCAAGGAAGCC
>JAXHTF010000042.1 GCA_034211275.1 Acidobacteriota bacterium | reverse complement strand
TTGCTTTCGGCGTTGCTTTCGGCGTTGCTTTCGGCGTTGCTGGAGGCGTTGCTGGAGGCGTTGCTGTCGGCGTTGCTAGAGGCGTTGCTAGAGGCGTTGCTAGAGGCGTTGCTAGAGGCGTTGCTGGAGGCGTTGCTGGAGGCGTTGCTTTCGGCGTTGCTGTCGGCGTTGCTGTCGGCGTTGCTTTCGGCGTTGCTGGAGGCGTTGCTGTCGGCGTTGCGGTCGGCGCTTCGTTGATTCTTGTCCTGTTCCGGCTACCCGCTATTCCGCTCGAGACTCTATGGACCGCCGGGCTGCGACTCGTTTCCCGGATACGCCCCGGCCGATTGCAGGCCCTGGCTCGCTGGCTGCCCCACCGGCATCACGACTTGATCTACGTCCCCCTGCCTTTCTTGGCAGGTTTTTTGGTCGATCTTGGAGAAGCGTATCCAAGGATGGGTCGTGAGGCCATCCTCGAGGCCGCGACATCTACTGGGCAACGACGCCCAGCCCAGAAGGCGCTGCTGGAGCTCCAAGCCCGCCGCCTGGAGAGGGCAGCGCGAGAGCGGCAATTCGCTGCCGTTGCGGAGCGAACTCTGCCCTTCTTGGAACGCCCAGGAGCGCTGGAAAGCGACGCGGAATTACCCGAAGCCTCTCTGCCCGGCTCGGATCAGGTCCGCCTGATCCAAGTCATCGCAGAAGCGGCCAAAGATCTCGACGCGGCTAGCTCGACCTCAGTTCACCATCAGCGCAGAGAATTCTTGAGGAAGTCGCGCCGACGCTTGCAGGGCGAGGTGGACACTCTGACCGCTGCCCCTTCCATCTCACGAGCTCAGCGGCGCTTTCTTCCCGTTCTTCGAACCTGGCTAGGCGTGGTCGAGGACGAGGAGGCAGACCTCGCTCGCCTGGAGCGGGACAGCCCGCAAGTACCTCTGGTCTTCGTGCCGGGAGCGCCGGTTTCACAGACGGAACAGAGCCTCTTTGTCGGGCGGGAAGACGTAGCTCAGCAGCTCGACCAGGATCTGGCCACGGAGCGTCCGGTGCCGTTGGTGCTGTTGGGGCAGCGGCGCTTGGGGAAATCGACGCTGGTGAACTTTCTGCCGCGGCTCCTAGGGACGGGGACTCGCGTGGTGGCTCGAAGCTTTCAGGGGCTTTCTGGCGAGGAGCTAAAGGATCAGCCTCATCGACTGATAGAGCTGGAGGTTCAGACGGAGCTGATGAAGGCGGGCCTTCGGGAGCTGGCGTCCCCACCTGGGAGCAGCGCCTGGAGCAAGACCCTGCGCTGGCTCGAAAGCTTGGAGGAGCCACTCGAGGCTCGGCAGCTGAGGCTGCTGGTAGCCATTGATGAGGTCGAAGGTCTGGAGCGTGGGATCAAGGATGGATGGGGAGATCCTTCCTTTCTCGACTTCGTGCGCGCCGCCGGAGACCGCTTGCTCCGGACTCGCTTCTTGCTGATCACCGCTCAGCCCTTCTCTCGTCTGGGGCCGCATTGGTCGGATCGCCTGATCAGCGCCCAGATCCGGCGGCTCAAACCCTTGGAGGAAGAGGATGCGCGCAGGCTCCTTACCGAGCCGGTGCCTAATTTCCCGGACATCTACCCGGACGGCGGCGTCGAGCGACTCATCGAGGCCACTGGCTGCCACCCTTATCTCCTGCAGCTCACCGCCTATCAGCTCGTGCAGAGGCTCAACACTGCCCAGCGGCTAAAGGCGACGGATGACGACCTCACGGCAGCCTTGGACAGGGCGCTGGAGGAGAACAACCTCTTCCAAAACCTCTGGGACGATTTCACCGAGGCTGAGCGGCAGCTGATGGCAGCGATGGCCAGAGGGGGAGATTGGGAGACCTCTCCGACCACCGAGCTGAATCGGGCTCGGACCGACCTGGCGCGGGAGCTCTACATCCGCAAATCAGCCGACGAGGACAGTTGGCAGATTTCTGTGCCGCTGTTCGCGGAGTGGATCTGCGAGATTGGGGCTCCCTCTTAGAACTCTACTTCTCTCCGGAGAGCCCGAAGAGGATCGTCTCCAAAAGAGTCATGTCCACCTTCTGATTACTACCTAGTACCGGCACCGCCTGGGAATTGGCGGATCGTAGAGGGCGAAACTCAAGGCCCCGCCCCGGGATCCATCTCGGGACTACCCAGGACATCGCCGGATGAATCCGGCTCCAAGAGCCTGCTCCTTCATCAACTCCCTCCGGAGCCAGCGGAGCTGGCGGCGTTTGAGTAGCGCGGGGATTGGACCCCCGGGCGGAGGTGCTGAGACCACCATCCTTTCCTACTGCCCTCACCCTCCCCGCCATCCCTTCGTCATTCCCGCGAACGCGGGAATCTACGCGGGACTGGGGAGTGAGTGTCTCCTATCCAAGCCGGTGGTACCTGAATCAGCTCATTCGGAGAAACTCACCGGTCACTCCTCACCAGCGCGTGGACTCCCGCGTGCGCGGGAGTGACCAACTTTGAGGTGCTCGCGAGTAGGGAGCGGTAGCCCTCAAACCGAGCGAGTTTCAGGTCAGTGGGCAACGCCTTGACCTCATCACCGCGTGGATGCCCGCCTCCGCGGGCAGGACGGAATGCCGGAGCAGCCGCCCCGACCTCAACCCCCAACCCCCGCCCCCTCCGGCACCGGGAAGCCCCGCGCCCGGAGCAGGGCGTCGACGGTGGCGTCGCGGCCGCGGAAGGTGCGGTAGGCGTCGGCGGGGTCGATGGAGTTGCGGGCGGCGAAGAGGTATTCCACCAGGCGCTGGGCGAGGTTGTCGTCGTAGAAGCCGCCGGGGGCTTCGGTGAAGGCTTCGGCGGCGTCGGCGGTGAGGACGTCGGCCCACAGGTAGCCGTAGTAGCCGGCGGCGTAGCCTTCGCTGGAGAAGACGTGGCCGAAGTGGGGGGAGCGGTGGCGCATGACCAGCTCGTTGGGCATGCCGATGCGCTCCAGGGTCTCGCGCTCGAAGGTGTCGGGGTCGAGGCCCTCCGGATCCATGGTGTGGTACTCCAAATCGAGCAGCGCCGAGGCCAGGTACTCGGTGGTCAGGAAGCCTTCGTTGAAGGTGCTGGCGCGCTGGATCTTGGCCACCAGCTCCGCCGGCATGGGCTCGCCGGTCTCGTGGTGCACCAAGAAGCGCTGGAGCACCGGCTCGGTGAGCAGCCAGAGCTCGAGGAGCTGGCTTTGGAATTCGGTGTAGTCGCGGACGCCGGAGTCGAGGCTCGGGTAGGCGACCTGGGAGGAGAGGGCGTGGAGGGCGTGGCCGAACTCGTGGAAGAGGGTTTCGGCGTCGTCCCAGGAGAGCAGAACCGGCTCGCCGGGGGCGCCCTGGATGAAGTTGGAGTTGTTGGAGGCGAGCACCGTGGTGGGCTCGTCGAGGACCTCGTGGCCGCGGTAGGTGCTGGCCCAGGCGCCGGAGCGTTTGCCGGAGCGGGCGAAGGGATCGAGGTACCACAGGCCCACCAGGTCGCCGCTGTCCCGGTCGGTGACTTCCCATACCCGGACGTCGGGGTGGAAGACCGGCACCGTGCCCTCCTCGAGAGGAGTGAATTGGAAGCCGAAGAGCTCGCCGGCGACGAAGAACATGGCCTCCCGCAGGCGCTCCAGCTGGAGGTATTGCTTGAGCTCGTTGGAGTCCAGGTCGTATTTCGCCTGCCGCACCTTCTCGGCGTAGAAGCGGTAATCCCACGGCTCGATGGTGATGCCGGCGCCCTCCCGGTCGGCGATGGCCTGCATTTCCGCCACTTCTTCGTCCACCCGCGCCACCGCCGCCGGCCACAGGGTGAGGATCAGCTCCCGGGCGCGCTCCGGGGTTTTGGCCATGCGGTCTTCCAGCCGCCACTGGGCATAGTTGTCGTAGCCCAGGAGCTGCACCCGCTCGTGGCGCAGGGCGAGGATCTGAGGGATCAGGGCATTGTTGTCGTGCTCGTCGGCGTTGTCGCCGCGGCTGTAGTAGGTGCGCCAGACCTTCTCCCGCAGCGCCCGCTCGGTGGAGTAGGTGAGGAAGGGGTCCATGGAGGAGCGGGTGTTGAGCACGGCGTAGCGGCCGGCCTCGCCGCGCTCTTCGGCGGCGGCTGCCGCGGCCTTGACGAAGGAGTCCGGCAGACCGCCCAGCTGATTCTCGTCGAGGTAGAGGACATAACCCTCCTCGTCCGCCAGCACATTGTTGGCAAAGCGGGTGTGGAGCTCGGCGAGCTGACGGTTGATCTCGGCGTAGCGCTCTTTGGCCGCACCCTCCAGGGTGGCGCCGTTGCGGGCGAATTCGTCGTAGGTCAGCTCCACCAGCCGCTGCTGGTCCGGGCGCAGCGTGGCGACCTCGGGGCTGGCGTGGACTGCGGCGACGCGCTCGAAGAGGGCGCGGTTCTGGATGATCTGGTTGCGCAAGTCCGCCAGCTGCGGCGCCAGGCGGCCGAGGATCTCCCGCAGCTCGGGGGTGGAGAGGTTGGAGCGCCAAATGCTGTAGAAGGGACCGACCCGGTCGAGGAGCTCGCCAGTGCGCTCTAGGGCGACGATGGTGTTCTCAAAAGTGGACGGTTCGGGGTTGTTGGCGATGGCCTCCACTTCGGCCAGGTTGTCGAGAATGGCCTGCTCCATCGCCGGCTCCAGAGAGCTCAGCTCCATCTGGTCGAAGGGAGGGACGCCGCCGTAGGGGCCGGTCCACTCGTGCAGCAGAGGATTGGCTTGGATTTCGTCTTGGGTCATGGCGCTTTGGGTCATGGCGTCCTTGCTCCCCGCACCGGCAGCCCCGCTCTCCGCATTCTGACCGTTGCAGGCCAGGTTGGTTCCAAGGAGGGCCCCGAGGGCCAGGAGGGCGATGCTGGGCACGGTCTTGTGCGTAGAGGGCTTTCGCATAGAGGGGTTCTTCCTCGAGTCGGTCGATGGCTGAAAGCTGAGCGAGGTTGGTTGCGGGCTCACCTGCCGCCGGCCTGAAGGGCTACCGGAGTGGCAGGGAGCGTCCGAATTCCTCGTACGTAGGATCGTACCCCGAGTTGCAGCCGCGCAGTGGGGTTTCGGGGTGGATATCGATTGTGTTATATTAAACGATTGCTTTGATTATTTTGGTGGCGCGGCTCTTGCACTGGACGTTTCGTGCAAACCACTGCCGAAAGGAGTTCACGATGTCTCAGCCCCATTCCGTGGCCGCAACTTGGAAAATGACCCGCAACTGGAGGCGGCGCTGGTCGCTGAAGACTCTGCTCCTGATCGTCGGGCTGGTCTGGTCTGGAGTCTCGGCCGGAAGCGCTTTGGCCCAGGAGGCGGAGCAGATCCCGGCGGACGAGCCCATGGATACCTTCGGCGAGCTCATCGAGGTGCGGCTGGTGGAGGTGGAGGTGGTGGTCACCGACGCCCAGGGTCAGCGGGTGCCGGGGCTTCAGGCGGAGGACTTCGAGCTTCTGGTGGACGGTGCACTGGAGCCGGTGGAGTACTTCAGCGAGGTCCAGGACAACCAGCGGGTGCAGGCGACGGGGGGGCAGAACGATGCGTTCGAGAAGCTGGTGGTGGAGCCCGCCGAAGCGTTGGGCGAACAGGTCGCCCAGGATATCGCCCGGGAGCCGGTGCACAGCTGGCTGGTGTTCATTGACGACTATTACACCGACCGGCGCTATCGCAAGGCGCTCTTTGAGCGGTTGCTCCGGGATCTGGAGACTCTGAGACCCGGAGACCGTATGGCGGTGGTTCGGTATGCGGGCCACAAGCTCGAGGTGCTGAGCCCCTGGACTCGTTCGAAGACGGAGCTGCGGCGGGTGATCCAGAACGCCCAAGATCTCAAGCCCGGAGACCAGAGGCGCCTGGCGCAGCTGCGGGCCGTGTCGACCACCGGCGCGTATTTCGAGGAACGGGCCCGCCTCAATTCCCAGCAGGTGTCGAAGGTGGTCAACGCCGCCAGCATCACCCTGCGTAGCTTTGCCGAGGCGGAAGGCCGCAAGCTCTTCGTGCTGGTCTCCAGCGGCTGGCCCTACGACTTCGCCGGCGGTCCGGTGCCCGAACGTTCCTTGTTCGGCGACCGCTTGCAGAGGACCAATTTGGAGCGAATTCATCAGGTGGCGGATGTCGCCAACCTGGTGGGATACACCATCTATCCGCTCCACCTGGGGCTTGCCGGGAGCCCCGTCGATGCTGCCAACTCCCAGGGCAGAGGCGGATCGTCCCTCGATGTGGGCTCGCTGACGGAGCGCGACTCCTTGCGCTATCTCGCGCACGAGACCGGCGGGGAGATGATGACCTACGCCATCGCCAAACCGACTCTGCCGGTGCAGTGGCTGCGGGAGGAGACTCGTTCTTATTATGTGTTGGGCTTCTCTCCCCGCATCGTTCGCGACGGTCGCAAGCATTCGGTGGAGGTGCGGGTGCGTGGGCAGGGGCTCGAGGCGCGGCACCGTAGCGGTTACCGGGACCTGACCCAGCGGACCCAGGCATCCATGGCGACGGAGGCGGCGCTGCTCTTCGACGCTCCCACCAAGAACACTTTGGATGTCGCCTTCGGCCAGGCGAAGAAGCTTCGCCTCGGGCCCGCCCGGGTGCCCATGACCGTGCGTATCCCCATGGATTGGGTGACCATGGTGAACTTTGACGGCTACCACCATGCCAGCTTGCGGCTGCGGGTGGCGGTGGTGGACAAGCGGGGAAACCGCTCCGACATTGCGGTGGTGCCGGTGCGCTTCAAGGGTGAGAAGCCGGCGCCCGGTGAGGTGGCGGTCTATGAGACCGAAGTGGAGCTCCGGCGCCAGAAGCAGACCCTCGCCGTCTCCCTCGTGGACACCCTGAGCAACGAGATGCTCACCTCCAAGGTGGAACTGGATCTTTGAGGCCCGGGCTGCCGAGGCCACCTCGGTTCAGTGGGCAGGGATCCGCTTCGCCGGGCTTCGTCCGGGAGCGCCGGTAGGATCGAAAAAGCTGAGGAGACTGCAGTTATCCGGCGCGGATCCTGTGTTAGGCTTTCGTCCAACGTGCATAACCGCCTCCCCAAGAATCGATCATTCTTGGGGTTGCGGTGCTCGGGTCGAGACGGGTTGGCACACACGAAAGTGACTACGAGAAGCTTCGAGATCCCTCGAGCGAAGAGGACAGTAGGCCACCACGGATGGGGGTGGCAGGAGGAAGAGGATGAGGATCCCATTGACTAGAACGATATGCGCGATGTTGGCCCTGACCCTGCTCTGTGTGGCCACTCCGGCCCTGGCGCAGGGTGACGACTTCGAAGCGGCGACGACCGAGGGAGGGGTGGGATATTTCTCGCTGCTCTCCGGCGAGACCCTGACCCAGGGGACCTGGTCCTTTGGCGCCTACTACAACAATTGGGACCGGGTGGTGACCCCGGTGTCCTGCCTGATCGCGCCGCTGACCTCCGATTGGGACTACGACCAGGACCGGCTCAGCGCGAGCATCGGCTACGGCGTCACCGATCGGCTGTCCCTGAGCCTGATGGTGCCCTACGACAGCATCGACGCGACCGGTGAGAATCGCATCGGTATCGTCAACGGCCAGAAGCTCAGCGAGGAGATCGACGGCAGCGGCCTGGGCAATCTGCGGCTGGCCGCCAAGTTCAAGCTCACCGGTGCCGATGACGGCAGCAGCGCGCTGGCCCTCAATGCTTTCGTCGACGCCTCCACCGGCGACGAGGACGAAGCCATCGTCACCGGCGATACCGGCTTTGGCGTGGGTCTGAGCTACAACGTCCACAACTGGTTGTTCAACGTCGGCTACACCGATCCCGGCGACGCCGAGGCGATGGAGATCAACGAGGAAGTGGTCGCCGGTATCGGATACCTGGTGCCCATCTCCGAGCGGCTGGGCTGGATCACCGAGTGGACCAGCTACACCGCCGTGGGCTCCGCGTCGCCCAACGAGCCGGATCACGTCGATCTGACCACCGGCCTGCGCTATCTCTTCGGTGATCGCAACGAGTGGAGCTTCAACGTCGCCCTGCGCAACAACCTTTCCGGTTGGAGCGAGGGTACCGACGAGCTCGGTGGCCTGGTGGGCATCACCTATCGGGGCCGCCCGGCGCCGCCAGCCCCCGAGCCGCCACCGGCTCCGGCACCGCCTCCGGCTCCCGCTCCGCCGCCTCCGGCTCCGGAACCGCCGCCGGCCCCGGAACCGCCGCCACCGCCGGCGGCCCCGGAAGCTCCGGAACCGGCTCCGGTGATCGAGGACACTCTGCTCTTCGACTCCGGCAGCGACCACGTCACCAACATCGCCAAGGCACAGCTGGATGAGCTGGCGCTGCAGATGAAGCAGAACCTGGATCTGCGGGCCACGGTGGTCGGCTACAGCGACTCCCGCGGCTCCGACGCGGCCAATCAGCGCATGAGCGAGCTGCGGGCGGAGGCCGTGAAGGCCTATCTGGTGACTCGCCACGGCATCGACCCGGAGCGCATCACCGCCGAGGGCCGCGGTGAAGCGGATCCGGTGGGCGACAACGACACCGCCGAGGGCCGAGCGGCCAACCGCCGCGTGGAGATTCGCCTCGAATAGCGACCCCTCCCGAAGGCCCCTCTCAACGACCCTGCCCGGCTTCGGCTGAGCAGGGTCGTTTGCTTTTCGACGTGGACGAAGAGACATGTTCGCCGATGTATTGCTATACTTTGGACGAACCTTCCCCCCATATTCGGAATTCAAATTGCGCATTTACAGAACTTCTGGCGTGATCCCCGCGACCTTCTTGGTCGTGGCGATCTTGCTCTTGCTAGGGCTTTCGGCACTCTGGGAAGCCCGTACGGCGAGCGTCCGGGTGGGGATGGACGTGGAGGAGGAGGTCAACGGCCTTCGGATCACGGGAGTCCTCGAGGACGGTCCGGCGAGCCTTGGAGACATTCGGCCGGAGGACTTTCTGCTGGCCATCGATGGGGTCGCAGTGGCCTCCTACGAGGACTACGACCGCGTGATCATGAGTCGCCGCGGCCAGCCGTCGGTAGTCTTCACGGTGGTGCGGGAAGGCCAGCGGCTGGAGCAGGAAGTGATCCCTGGCCGGCCCGCCGAGTGGGGTTTCTACGCCGCCTGGGCCATCCCCGCGCTCGTCCACCTGGCCATCGCCTTCGTGGTGCTGTTGATGCCGCGGCAGAGCCTGCGCAGCCGGTTGCTCTTGCTCCTGGCCGCCGCCATCGCCCTGGAGCTCTCGCTGCCGGCGCCCTGGCTGATGACACCGGTACCGTCCGGGGCCTTATGGGCTTTGGTGTTCTTGCTCCAGGGTTTGGAGGAGCCTCTGCAGCTGCATTTGGCGGCGCTGATCCCCGGACGCAATCCGTGGATCGCGCGCAATCGCTGGGCGATTCCCACGGTCTATGCTCTATCCATGGGGGCGGTGACGCCCCTGGCTCTCAACGCTCTGGCACCGGAGCTGGTGCCATTGGGGGCGACCACGGAGTCGGTGTTGTATTTCGTCTTCGATCGGCTCCTGGTTCCCCTCGGCGCCCTGATTTCCGCTCTCTTGCTGGCCACGGCGGCGATCCGCTGGCCCCGGGCCCAGGGCCGTCATCAGGCAGCGCTGGTGCTCGCCGGGCTGCTGCCGTGGATGGGCCTGGTGTGGCTGGACACCGCCGCCGCCGCTTTCGGCCGTTCCCTGCCCTGGCTGGAGGTAGGGCTGCCGGTCTCGTCGGCGTTCCTGCCGCCGGCGATCTTCATTGCCATCATTCGTTATGACCTGCTGGAGGCCCAGGAGCGCTTTCGCCGCTGGCTGATGTACTCGCTGCTCACCGCTTCGGTGGTGCTCAGCCTGTACCTCCTGCTGGTCTTCGTGGGCATGGCGGTGCTGCAACAAGCGGCGCCGGGAATGTTGTCGGTGTGGCTGATCTCCGGGGTTTCGTTGCTCCTGGGCCTGCTCTTTTCGCCGATCCGGCGGCTGATCCAACGTTCGGTGGAGCGGCGCTTCTTTCCCGGCCGGGTGGCGCTGCGGCGGCAGCTGCGGGAGCTGGCGGCGGATCTGCCCGGCGAGGGCAAGGTGCCCGCCATGGGCCAAGCGCTGGTGCGGCGGATGGCGGAGATCCTCGATCTGCGTTCCGCCACCCTGCTGCTGGCGGATCCCAAGAGCCGGGTTCTGATCTTCTCCGCCACCACCTTGGAAGCAGTGGAACGGGACTTCGACCAGACCTTCCTCCTCGCTCCCGACGATCCCGGAGTGCAGGTGCTGACGGCGGCGGAGACACCTCTGCCGGCGGAGGCTTTGATTCCCCACAGCGCCGCTCTGGCCCAGCGTCTCGCGGCCTTCGAGGCGCAGATCGCGGTGCCGCTGGTGAATCGCAAGCGGCTTGTGGGGCTGTTGCTCCTCGGGCAGCGCAGCAGCGGTGGACGCTTCCCCATGGAGGAGGTGGACCTCATGGGGCTGTTCTCGGATCATGTGGCTTCGGCGCTGGAGAATGCTCGGCTCTTCGAGTCCGCCACGCTGGAGAGCTTGACCGGTCTGCTGCGGCGGGAGGCCATCCTCGAGCACTTGGATCGGGAGCTGCAGCGGGCGCTGCGTTACAACCGCCCGCTGAGCCTCGCCATGCTCGATCTGGATCATTTCAAGGCGGTCAACGACCAACACGGTCACCTGGTGGGGGACGCCTTGCTCAAGCGCATTGCATCGACCCTCGGCCAGAACGTGCGCTCCGCCGACATGTTGGGGCGCTACGGCGGCGAGGAGTTCCTCTTGGTGATGCCCGAGACCGAGCTGGCCGGTGCGGTGGGAGTGGCGGAGAAGTTGCGCTCGCTGGTGGCGAAAACACCCCTGCTGGTGGAGGGAGAGGAGCAGCCGGTGTACATCACCCTCACCGTCGGCGTGGCGAGCATCGCTTGCTTCGATGGGGAGGAATCACCGCGCGGTCGCCAGCTCATCGAGCTGGCGGACCGCCGCCTCTACCGGGCTAAGGACGACGGCCGCAACCGAGTCGAGCCCGGTACGCTGACGCTGGTTCGCTGAGGAGCCCGGGCCGCTAGGCTGCCGGCAACTCGTCGGCGGTGGCCGACGGCAGCAGGTGGCGGATGGAGTTGGCGTAGTAGGTGAGCACCGGGAGCTCCTCCGGTACCGGCCGATAGAGGCCGTCCTCTTCCTCCACCAGGCGTCGCAGGGTGAGCATGCGCAGGCCGACGTTGATGGCGTAATCGCCGTCCCGCCGGGGCACGTAAACCGCTGCCCCCTGCCCCTGCAATTGCTGAATCAGCTCCTGCACTCGGCTCTTGAGCTCGAGGAGCGAGAGCGCCTGCTCCGGGCTGCGGGCGAAGACGGTGGCCGTCAGCGAGACGGGAAGCACCGGCACCACGTCCCCCACCGCTGCCATCCAGCGCTCGGCGAGCTCCGACACCCGAGCGAAGCGTTCATCCCGGGAGAGCTCCCGCAGATCGACCCCCAGGCGTTCGAGCTCGGCGCGGGTGGAGATGGGAGCTCCGAAGTTGACGCAGGCGTAGCCGAAGCGATGCCAGCGCCGGGCCACCATCAGTCGCAGCTGCTTGCCGACGAATCGAACGGTAGTGCCGAGGGTGGACTTCAAGTCCTTGCGCTCGGCCCCGGGGTCGAGATCCCGCAGCAGGGTTCGGTCCTCCAGGGTGCGGTCGTAGTTGAGCCCCACCGGGATGAAGACCAAATCCCGTTCGCCGTCGGGGTCGAAGTCCCGCAGCATGTAGTCCAGCAGGCCCAGCTTGGGGGGGCGTAGGGCGCCGTCCCGGGACAGGCCACCCTCCGGATACACCGCCTGGGTAACCCCGTTGGCGGTGGCCATCTGGACATAGCGCTGGAGCACTTTGCGATAGAGAGCGTTGCGGGACTTGCGGCGGACGAAGTAGGCGCCCATGGAGCGGATCAGGGTTTCCAGCGGCCAGATACGCGCCCACTCTCCGACGGCGTAGGAGAGGGCGCTGCGGTCCGCCACCATGTAGGAGACCAGCACGTAATCCATGTTGCTGCGGTGGTTCATCAGGAAGACCACCGTCGCCTCGGGATCCACTGTCGCCAGGGCTCGCTCGTCGGCGGAGCCCAGGCGTACGCGGTAGAGGAGCCGGGCGACGGTACGGGCGATGAGGTAGCCGACGCGGAAGTAGACGTAGGCGTTGAAGGCGGGAACGATCTCGTGGGCGTAGCGCTGGACTTTGTTCATCACCACCGCCCGGGGCATCTCGTGCTCCTGGGCGAAGGCCTCGACCGCCTCCAGGACTTCCGGATCGTAGGTCAGGCGGTCGAGGAGAACCTGCCGTTTGGTCAGCTTGAACGGCTGGAGGCGGATGGCCAGCCGCCGGTTGAAGTGATCGATGACCCGGTTGATGCGGCGGCGGAAATACCATCGAATGCTCGGGATCAGCAGCCGGTCGAGGAGGGCCCAGAGCGCAAAGACGCCGAGAATCACTACCAGCCACAGAGGTAGGGTCACGGTGCGGTTCATAGCCCTCCCAGGTCATGGTTCGCCAGCACGGGCGCTTAGGAGCCTGCCGGGTCGAACGGTGCGAAGTTGCCGAAGATGAGCGCGAAGCATGGTGGGCTGGCGCCCACCCTACTCGCGGAGTCCTACCAGCGGGCCGTAGGGTGGGCGCCAGCCCACTAGCCTGACCGGGAAGTCTCAGGTCAGGCCCCTACCTACGATTCAGCATTCTTGCTCCGAGGGTATAGACTCGGCCCGTGAAGCCGCAAGGATCTTCTTTCGCCTGGGTGTCGTTCCCGCGGGTCCCGTCGCTGCTGGCGTCGCTGCTGGCGGTGCTGCTCCTCGCTGCCTGCTCTGCCCAGCGAGCTCCGGACCCGGAGCAACTCCGCAATCGCTACCTCGGTGCCATCCGCGACGCCGCCACCGCCGAGCCGTGGGAGATCTCCCGCCGCTTGCGGGCGGTGATGCCCTACACGCCGGGGCTGGTGTGGCGCGGCGAGCCCGGCGCCAGCGAAGTACTGGTGGTCACTTGGACCCGCAGCCGCAGCTTCGACGACGAGGTAGGCAACGAGATCCAGTTGCCGACGGGGCGTTGGGTGACCCTGGTGCCGGAGGTGCAGGATTTCTGCCGGGACTACAAGCCCACCAACGGTGTCGGTCTGGAGCTCCGGCTGGAGCAGTTGCTAGGCCTGCCGCCGCTCGTCGGCAAGGATCGCTTCGTCGAGTTTTGGGTCTTTCCCGACGATCTCATGCGTCCCTGCCCGGATCCGGAAATCACCGATACCCAATGCGGGCTGGTCTTTCCGGGGCCGCCGGCGGTGGTGGCGGTGAGCGAGGAGTACCGCGCATGGTTCGAGGAGTACCACAGCACCTCCTACTCCGACGACGGCTACCCATGGACCCGCCTGGGCTACACCTATGACTGGGGCAATCCGCGCACCGAGGTTGGGCTGAGCGAGTTCATCATCCGCGCCGGCTCGCCGGTGACGGTGCGCGGGGTGCACTCCAACCAAGAGTATTGCGGCCGATAGCTTCCTCGGCTTTGCCGGGCTCTCCCGGTGATTCCCTTTCTCCAGGGCGCGAAGGGTCAGCGGCGCAGGATGAATCGTGGCGTCGCCGAAGGCTCTTCCTCGTCCATCTTCTGCCAGCGGTTGGCGAGTTCCTCCTTGAGCCGGTCACTCACCGGCAGCACCATGGGCATGGGGCGCCAGCGGAAGGGCTCCCCGGTTTCGGCGTCCACTATCCTCTCCTCATCTACTGCCCGGCTGGCTTCGGCGACGGAGAGCTCCGCCAGGGCCTTGTGGAGGCCTCGGTACAGTCGCTCGTGCTCCGGCTCCAGAAAACGCAGCACTTTGTGGGAGGTGGCGGCCAGGTGGTAGTGGGAGGGCACGAAGGAGAGCCCGTCTAGCCCAAGGCGCTCGCACATCACTAGCAGCATGGCGACGACGTCCCGCAGCATGCCGAGCCCCGGGTGCTCCTGGCCGGGCAGTGGTGGCCGCCCATCTTCGAAGGTGGCGCGGGGATTCTGCAGCAGCAACCACTCCACCTGCAGCAGCTCCATCCCGGGAATCAGCCGCCGCTCCCGCTGGGCTCGCAGCTCTCCCAAGAGCTCTTGGCCGCGGTCGATGCACAGCACCCGGATGGTCTGTCCGGCGGCGTTGTCCAGATCCCAATCCACCGTCAGGTGTCGGAAGCCCAGGGAGCGCAGGCGGTCCAGCAGGCCGGAACGTTCCAGCACCAGCTCGATGCCGTGTTTGGAGTAGTAGCTCAGGAAGCGACTCTCCCGGCGGTCACCGAGGGCGCCGTAGATGTCTTCGGGGGTGAGCTGCCAATCGTCGCCGCCGGAGCTGCCGGTGCTAGGGATGCCGGTGAGCTCCTCCGGCTGCAGCAGGCTGGAGAGACGCCGATAGCGCTCGAGGGTGATCTCGTCCGTGGACGGGGGCTCCAGTGCCCGGCCGCCGTTGAGCAGCGAGGAAAAGAAACGGCCGCTGTAGCGCCAGGCCCGGGTGCCGTAGCCGCCGGCGAGGGTGATCACCCACGGGGTGGCTCCCTGGCGCAGACGGTGGATCTGCTGCGCCACGAAGCGGTCCCGGGCGAGCATGCCCTGGGTGGTGATGCGCCAGTCTCCCAGGGCGTCGGTGGCCGCCGGGTCGACGCCGGCGAGGTAGATCACCAGCCGCGGCCGCAGCTCTTCGAGCAGTGGCGGCAGGTGGCGGCGGAGCGCCCGTAGGTAGGTATCGTCGTCCACGTCGCTGCCGAGCTCGATATTGGTGCTCGCCACCGCCGGTATGTCCTGCCAGGATCGGTTGTGGATGGAGAAGGTGTGGACCGTCTCGTCCTTGGCGAAGATCGCTTCGGTGCCGTCGCCGTGGTGCAGGTCGAGGTCGATGATCAGCACTCGGCCCGCAAAGCCGCCGGCGCGGGCGTCACGCACCGCCACCGCCACATCGTTGAGGATGCAGAAGCCCCGGCCGCGGTCGGCGTGGGCGTGATGCAGCCCGCCCCCCAGATGGATCACGGTGTTGTGCTGCTCGAGGGCGAGCTTCACCGCCTGATGGGTGCCCCCCACCATGTAGCGCTGGATGTCCACGTAGGAGTCGAGGTCCGCCTGGGAGGCGGTCATACCGGTGATCTTCTGCAGCACCGCGGTATCCCGGAGGGATTCGAGGTAGTTGTCGGTGTGCACTCGCCGCAGGTTGCGCACGGAGGCGATGCGAGGACGATGCAGGCGTTTGGGCAGTACCAGACCTTCAGCGAGGAGAAAGGTGAGGATGTGCTCCGAGCGCTGAGGGTCGTGGGGGGCGGTGGAGTGGCTCAGCTGGTACTTTTCGGAGTACACCACGTCCACCGGTACGGGCCACAAATGGCGGCGGAGCAGCCGGCAGCTGCGGAGCAGGGGGTGGAGCCAGCGGGAAAGCGCCATGGCTTCATTCCATCTCGACCCAGGTGGCGCCCCAGCCGCCGGCCTCCGCCGGCGCGTCGCCATAGGCCTGGACCCGCGGATGGCGTTCGAGGATGCGGCGCACGGTCTTGCGCTGTACGCCGATGCCTCGGCCGTGGATGATGCGCAGGTTTCTCAGGCCCCGCTGGTAGGCGACCTCCAGATACTCCTGCACCAGATCCTTGACCTCCCGCGGTGGGAAGCTGTGGAGATCGAGGATGTCGGTGATCTCCATTTCGAAGGTTTCCTCCGGCATCATCTCTTCACCGGCCTCGGTCTCTGAACGATGGGGCATGGCTCGATTCCTTCGCTCTTGCGGCAGCCCGTTGAACCTCAGCCTCCGCTGGAGCCCACCGCGGTCTCGGGAAAGACCAGCAGCGTCACCGGATCGTCGGTGGCGAGGGGCACCAACAGCTCCTCCTCGGTGCGCCGAATCCCCGGCACGGGCCGCGCTTCGCCGGTGGCGAGGTCGAGGACGACGGGATCGCCGAGATGTGGATCTGAGAAGCGTAGCATTTCACCTCCCTTGGCGGCGCCAAGGCGAACCACGGTGCGCAGCCGGCCCGCCTCGCCGTGGAGGAAGCTCCAGGCTTCCTCACCACCCGCCGGCCGCTGCCGCTGATCGAGAAATCCACCACCCTGAAACTCCCGCGCCAGCAGCTCGAGAGGTGTCAAGTCTTCGGGGGCCAGAGTCTCGGTCTGTCCTTTCGCCAACCGGAAGAAGAGGAGGGAAAGCTTCGCCTCGGCGCTGCGGGCGGCGAGGACCAAGACCTCCCGTGGGTCGTCCGGCCAGGGGATGGCGTCCACCACCACCGGCCGCCGCGGCCCGAGCTCCGCCAGCCGGCCCACGGACGGTTCGAGCTCTGCCAGTCCGGCCGGAGACCGGGGATCGAGGGCGATGCCCCGGCCGCTGGTGGCCAACAGCTCCGGCTGGTGGCGGTGGAGCTGTTCCGGATCGGGATCGAGGGCACGGCTGATCACCGGGGCTCCCGGGTGGGCTGCGGCGAGCACGGCGGTCGCCTGCTGGAAGAGGCGCGCATAGTCCTCGGGGGGAGCCTGGGCTCCCTCCGCTGGAACCGGAGCCACTGCCGCGGCGTCGCCCTCGGCCGGTGGCTCCTTCGGTTGCCAGAGGATCTGGAAGTGGGCATGCTCACCGGCGGCGCGGGCGAGGCCGGCAGCGGCTTCGAGCTCCTGAGCCAGCTCCTCACGGTGCTCGTCCAGGGGGCGGGGAGTCTCGAAGATCAGCCGCAGCCACGGCCGGGCGCCGGCGTCGCGCACGGCCTGGGCGGTGGCGGCCACAGCCTCGCTGGAGGCGGCGTTGCTGGCAACATCCCAGGCGACGGCAACATCCCAGGCGATATAGAGCCGCGCTTCCCCTGCCACCCGCGGCGGCACGGCGAGGACGGCGGCGAGCTTCGCCGGGTCGTCGGTGACTACACCGATGCAGGGCAGACACGGCGGTCCCTGAGCCGAGGCCGAGGCGGTGGCCAAGAGCAGGAGGGCCAGCGCCGCGGCCCGAGCGACATCGAACCAGGGCCCGGCTTCGCGATGGCGACTCCGGCGGGCCGACGGCGTTCGTGTCGAGAGGGATGATTCCATAGGCGTGAGGATATTGATCGCGAACCCGATTGTCACCTTTCGGGACTGGAGGATATGATTGATTGGATATGGAATTTTCCGGGCGGCTAAACGCATTTCCTCCTGGCGAGTTGCTTCAGTGGGCTCAAAATGAGCGCCGCACCGGATGCTTGGTCTTCCGGCGCAGCCGCCGCCAGAAGAGAGTTTACTTCGACGACGGCAAGGTCGTAGGGTGCCTTTCCGACGATCCGGCGGACTACTACGGCCAGCACTTGCTGCTCAACGGCTATCTCACCGAGCCTCAGCTGGTGGATGCCCTGGGGGAGTGCGTGCGCACCGGCAACCAGCTGGGGCAGGTGCTGGCGGAGCTCAAGTTGCTCTCCGAGGACGAGGTTCGTACCTCCCTGCGGCGCCAGATCATCGATTCCGTCTGCGGGCTTTTTCTATGGCGTAGCGGCGTCTTCTACTACGAGGAGGTTGCTCCGGCACCGGCGGAGATCACCCCGCGGCCGGTGGACGTCATGACCCTGGTGCTCGAGGGCACGCGCTGGATCGACGAGCTCGACCGCATCCGCAAGGTCTTTCCCCACGACAACCTGGTGCTGCGGCGCGGCCCCGCCTGGCCGGGGCAAGATCTCTCCTTCCTCCAGCAGCGCATCGCTGAAGCGGTGGACAATGAGACCACCCTGGAGCGCATCCACTGGCAGGTCAAGGGCGCCTACTTCCGTTTCCTGGAAGCGGCCTACGACCTGTGCCTGAGCGAGGTCTTGGACCTCGGGCCCATGGGGGAGGCGACGGAGAGCACGAGCCTGGAGATCAGCGTCTACGACCTGCTTCTGGAGCAGGCGGTGGAGGAGCAGAACCGGGCCGTCAAGCCCGAGCCCGCGGTGCCCATGGGGATCCTCGAGAGCTTCCGTCCTCTGTGGGTCCAGGAGCCCACCGCCGACGAGCTGGCCCGTCTGCCCGCCGAGCTCCAAGAAGTGGCCACCGCCTTCAACGGCCACCGGCCTCTCCGCCGGCTGATCGAGAAGGACGAGGCCGACGGCCAAGCCTGGGATTATCTGCTGGAGCAGCTGAAGAAGGGCAACCTGGCCCTCATTCCTCTGCCTCCCAAGGCGCTCATCAAGCGTGCCCAGGGGGAGACCAAGGGCTGGTGGCAGCGGTTGTTTTCGGGGGATTGAAGCTCCCTCAAGCTTCGCTGCTCGCCTCTGCC
The DNA here is from genome assembly GCA_034211275.1 of Acidobacteriota bacterium. Lineage (NCBI taxonomy): Bacteria > Pseudomonadati > Acidobacteriota > Acidobacteriota bacterium. The sequence continues at coordinate 23,377 of JAXHTF010000042.1, read as the reverse complement.
TCCGCATCCGCTTCCGCCCGCGTCTTTCCCAGCCAGAGCATGCCTCCCACCACCACGGCGCAGCCGGCGAGGATGGAGAGCCACGGGCTGAGGCCGAAGGCGGTGGGGATGTCGCCGACGATCATGCCTACCACGCCGATGCTCAGGGCGTAGGGCAGCTGTGTGCGTACGTGGGCGATGTGATTGCAGCCCGCACCCATGCTCGACAGGATGGTGGTGTCGGAGATGGGCGAGCAGTGATCGCCCCAGACGGCGCCAGCGAGGACCGAGGAGACGGTGCCCAGGAGCAAGCCGGTGTACTGGCTGCTGCCGGCGGCGTGGCCGGCGTTCAGGGCCAGGGCGTGGAGAATGGGAATGACCAGCGGCACCAGGATGCTCATGGTGGCCCAGGAGGTGCCGGTGGCGAAGGCCACCGCCGCCGAGAGCAGGAAGGTCAGCACCGGCAGCCACTGAGGCGCCAGCACGCCCTGGGTCAGCCCTACCAGATAGTCGGCGGTGTGCAAGGCGCCGCAGACGTCGCCGATGGACCACGCCAGGATCAGCACCACCAGGGCCATGGTCATGGCCTTGAGCCCTTCCATGGAGCCCTTGAGGGCGTCGGCAACGCCCAGAGCACGGGTCAGCATGGAGCTGGCGATGGCGGTGGCGACGCCGGCGAAGCTGGCCCAGAGCAGCGCGTTGAAACTGTCGGCGTTGGAGAAGACGGTGCGCAGCCAGGTCCCCAGGCCGTCATAGTCGGCTCGCTGCAGCCCGCTGGAACCGGTGTGGTAGAGCCCCCAGACGGTCACCGCGATGACCACCAGGATGGGCAGCAAGGCGTTGCGGGCCCGATGCTTCACCCCTTCCGGCGGCTCGAGCTCGGAGGTGGAGTAGTCCGCCAGCGCCACCTCGCCTTCGGCGATCACCTCTCCCTTGTGTAGGGCCCGGCGTTCCGCTCGCAGCATGGGTCCCCAATCACGGCCGGAGAAGGCGACGGTGAAGCCCAGCACCAGGGCCAGGATGGGATAGAAGCGGTAGGGGATGGAGGCCACGAAGGTGACGTAGGGGTCGTAGCCCAGCCCCAGGTCGGCGAAGGCGGCGGCGATGAGGCCGACCTCGAAGCCGATCCAGGTGGAGATGGGAAAGACGCTGGCCACCGGCGCGGCGGTGGAATCGACGATGTAAGCGAGCTTCTCGCGGCTGACGCGCAGGCGGTCGGTGATGGGGCGCATGGTGGAGCCGACGATGAGGGTGTTGGCGTAGTCGTCGAAGAAGATCACCACGCCCATGAGCCAGGTGGCTACCTGGCCGCGGCGGGAGTTGGTGGCCAGAGGGCTGAGTCGCTCGACGATGCCGCGGGTACCGCCGCTCTTGGCCATGACTCCCACCATCGCCCCCAGCAGCGCCGAGAAGATGAGGATCTTGGCGTTGTCCGGGTCCGCCAGGGCCGGGGCAATGAATTGATCGATGGTGCGGCCGAAGGCGGCGAAGGGGTTGCCGCCGGTGAGGAAGAGGGCACCGAGGAAGATGCCGGCGACCAGGGAGAGGATGACCTCGCGGAAGATCAGCGCCAGCAGGATGGCCGCCAGCGGCGGCAGGATGGACAGCCAGCCGGGGAGCGGACGGACGGTGGTCTCGGCGCTGCTCCCAGCGGCCTGGACACTGATGACGTGGTCCCCACCGCCGAGGTCCGCCGCTACCTTGACGGTGTGCTCGCCCTCGGTCAGACGCAGGGTTTCCAGAAGCTCGCCGTCCGCCAGCACCCGCACCGCCTGCTCGTCTTCACCGGGCAGGTTCTGAAGACCGACGACGAGGTGCAGCGGGCCGCCCCGCAGCGCCGCGCCGTCGGCCCGGACGGAGATCTTTGCGCTCCCAGGGCCCTCGGCGCCCTCTGTGGTGCCTTGGGCGACTGCAGGAATGCCGGCGACGAGCAACAGGAGGAGCAGAGCCAAGGCTCCGGCCCAGCGGTGGGTGGGTAGCCGGCCCCGGTTCCACCCGGGGACTCGGCTTCTCGACGCAATCCTCGAGCTGCTAGCTCCACCCATCTTCGTCTCCCTGCGCCGCGGCTCACCGTTCAGTCCGGTGAGCCGCGGTGTTATTTGTCTTTGCCGTCTTTGTCTTTACCGTTGTCGTCTTTGGCGTCGTCCTTGCCTTCGTCGGCGGAAGCTACCCGCTGGGGCAAACCCAGATTCTCCCGCAGCTTCACCTCGAGCTCGTCGGCGAGGTCCAAATTCTCCCGAAGGAATTGTTTGGAGTTCTCTCGGCCCTGCCCCAGCCGCACGTCGCCGACGCTATACCAGGCACCGGTCTTGGTCACCAGCTTGTGCTCGACGCCGAGGTCGAGGATCTCGCCGAAGCGGGAGATGCCCTCACCATAGTCGATGTCGAACTCCGCCTGACGGAAGGGGGCGGCGGTCTTGTTCTTCACCACTTTGATCTTGGCGCGGCTGCCCACCACCTGGTCGCCGTCTTTGAGGGCGGCGATGCGGCGGATGTCGATGCGTACCGAGGAGTAGAACTTGAGCGCCCGGCCGCCGGTGGTGGTCTCCGGGTTGCCGAACATGACGCCGATCTTCTCGCGAATCTGGTTGATGAACACCAGGCAGGTCTTGGATTTGGCCACGATGGCGGTGAGCTTGCGCAGGGCCTGAGACATGAGCCGGGCGTGGAGGCCGACGTGGGAGTCGCCCATTTCGCCCTCGAGCTCGGCCCGCGGCACCAGCGCCGCCACCGAGTCCACCACCACCACGTCGATGGCGTTGCTGCGCACCAGCATCTCGGCGATCTCCAGGGCCTGCTCGCCGCTGTCCGGCTGAGAGACCAGCAGGTTGTCGATGTCGACGCCGAGCTTGGTGGCATATTCGGCGTCGAGGGCGTGCTCGGCGTCGATGAAGGCGGCGACGCCGCCAGCCTTCTGAGCCTGGCCTACCACGGAGAGGGCGAGGGTGGTCTTACCCGAGGATTCGGGCCCGTAGACCTCGACCACGCGGCCGCGGGGGAAGCCGCCGATGCCGATGGCGTAGTCGACGGCGATGGAGCCGGTGGGGATGGCGGGGATGGACAGCGTTTCCTGCTGTCCCAGGCGCATGATGGCGCCCTTGCCGAACTGGCGCTCGATCTGCGTCAGGGCGCTTTCGACAGCTTTGCCTTTGTCGTTCTGGGCGGAGGACTTTGCCATGAGTATTTGCTCCTACAGCGTTGATTCGTATCGGTTGAGCTTGGAGTGCAGTCTTTTTTTAGGCGACTGGTAGCAGGCGACCTGCTCGGAGGACACCGTGGGCGGCCTGCCGGCGGGTCCGGAAGGGGTCGTCTCCCGCGAGTAGCGTCGCGGCAAGTATCCTGTGGAGGCGACCTTCAGGGCCTGAGGGTGTCTCTGCACCGGTATCTCGTCACTGGTGTCCCGTCACTGGTGTCTCGTCGCCGGTGGTCGAGCGCCCGAGGGACAGGCGGTAAGCAGGCGTAGGATACCCCGCCTCAGGGCGGCGGGTCAACAGGTCGAGGGGGGACCTCCGCGGACGGTAGGAGGCGGAGGACCTGGACGCCGTTCTGCTCGAAGACCAATTCCAGCTCCGGGTCATCGGAGAGGGCCCAGAGGGTGCGGCGCATCCATCTTCGGTGGAAGACCCGGGGGTGGTGTACCAGCAGGTGACTGACTCCCAAGCGCCGCAGCAGGGGCACCGCCCGGTCGTCCGGCACCGGCGAGCACAGATGCTCGCGCAGCTCTGCGTAGTAGGGCGGATAGAAGCCGCTGAAGCCGTTGACCAGGGGATGGCCGTGGTGCGGCTGTAGGTACATCCAGGCCAGATCCTCGTCGCGGTTGCGGCAGGGCAACTCGACCAGGGCGCTGACGTCCTGGCGACCGGCCAGCCAGCGATAGGCGGGAGCGGCGTCACCGGCCTCCGGCAGCGGCATCCAGGGTATCCCGAGGGGTAGAGTCTCGAGGGCGACACCGGCGATCAACAGGACGGCGAGGAGTCCGCCCCGGATGGGCCGTAGCCGGCGAATCAGGGCATCGGCTCCACGGCCGGCGAAGAAGGCGATGGGGAAGCTGGCTACCAGGAAGAAGCGGGCCGGTACTCGCAGGTGATCAAAGCCCGGCACCAACCACGCCAGCGCCTCGAAGGCGACGGCGTGGCCGAGGAGCAGACTGATTCCGGCGGCCAGGAGGAGGCCCCGATCCCAGGGGCGTAGCCAGGGCAGGCGGGGCCACGGCCAGATGTCGGTGCCGCTGCGGTAGGCGAATCCAGCGATGAGGAGGCCCAGGAGGCCGAGGCCTGCCAGCAGGGGGATCTTGTTCGGGGGCAGCACCGCCGGTAGCTTTCCCGCGGTGCCCAGCACGATGAGATCTCCCACCAGGAGGGCGAGCCCGGCGACGGTGAGGCCTCCCACGATGAACCTTCTGGGCAGCGGCAGCGGTGGTGGGAACTGGGCCGGATTGGCGTCCAGCGCCCTGGCCTTGGCTCGCATGCGTCGGCGCCGGTAGAGGATCCAGCCGGCGATGAGCAAGGTGACCAGCACTCCCGGGAACAGGGCGTTCTCCGGTCGCTGCCACCGCTCGCTCCAAGCGCCGGACCAGCGGCCGAACTCCGGAGCCGTCCAATAGCTGGCGAAGGTGGTGGAGTAGTAGCGCCACTCGTGGGCCCCACGGTGGGTCTCGAAGCCACTGTCGAAGATCAGGTAGGGCAGCATCACGGTGCCCAGTAGGCCGAGGGCGAGCAAGGCCGTGATGCCCAGCAGGCGCCGCCGCTGCGGTGAGGACCGCCGGAGCCGGGGCCAGCGGTCGAGGGCCATCACCGCCAGCGCCGGGTGGATCATCAGCGCCAGGTAGAGGCTGCCGGTGAGGTGCAGGCCGTAGATCCCGAGGAAGACGGCGCAACGCCCGGCGGTGGGACGGTGGAGTTGGCGGTAAAAGGCCCAGAGGAGGATGGGGATCCACTGGGTTTGGAGCATCTGGAAGTGGCTGACCTGCAGCCAGCGGCCCGGCCCAAAGGCGAAGACCAAACCGGTGATCAGGGCTCCCGTCCGCCCGAGGCCGGCGGCTCGTCCGACCCATGCGGCGGCGAGACCGCTGAGCACGAAACTGAGCAGGAAGAGGAGATTGAAGGCGGTGGTGGCGTCAGTCCCCAGGGCGCGCAGGGGCAGAGCCAGCAGGGCCGGCCCCAGGAGGTGGTCGGAGAGCGAGAGGGTGTTGGGAGTAGGATAGAAGAACGGAGCGTTCCACAGCGCCTCGAAACCGGCACCGAGATGCTCCGAGACCCAGCGCAGGAGGTAGAGATTGAGGACCGGATCGCCGACGTCGTGGGCGATGCGCCGGTCCAGGAGGCTCCACGGCGGCCTGAGGGTGACCAGGGTCCAGGCGGCGAAGAGTACCGTTGCTCCTATCCCTTCCAGTCCCGCTTTCCACGCTCTCACTTACACTCCAAACAGGAACTCTCGCCAAGAATTCCAGAACCGACGCGGAATTTCAGCTAACATTCCCGAAGCCATGCCGCGACTCTCCGTAGTTATTCCAGCATACAACGAAGCAGCGACCATCGTGGAGCTGCTGGACCGGGTTCTGGACGCTCCCTACCCGGAAGGGATGGAGCTGGAAATCGTGGTCGTGGACGACGGCTCCCAGGACGGCACCCGGGAGATCCTGCGGCGTCTCGCCGACGAGAGCGAGGTACCGTTCATCTACCGGGAGCACGAGAAGAATCGCGGCAAGGGAGCAGCCCTGCGCACCGGCTTCGGCCTCGCCACTGGTGACATCGTGTTGGTTCAGGACGCCGACCTGGAATACAACCCGCGGGACTACCCGGTGCTCCTGGCGCCGATCCTCGCCGGTGAGGCGGATGTGGTGTACGGCTCTCGCTTCCTCGGCGGCCCGCATCGCGTGCTCTTCTTCTGGCATTACGTCGGCAACAAAGTGCTGACCACCCTCTCCAACATGCTGACGGATCTCAACCTGTCGGATATGGAGACCTGCTACAAGGTTTTTCGCCGCGAGGTGCTGCAGGAGCTGGATTTGTACTCCAACCGCTTCGGTATCGAGCCGGAGCTCACCGCCAAGGTGGCCAAGGGGGGAGCTCGCATCTTCGAGGTGCCTATTTCCTATTGCGGCCGGACCTATGCCGAGGGCAAGAAAATCGGCTGGCGCGACGGCTTTGCGGCCATCTGGGCCATCCTTCGCTATAATCTAGGTCCGAATTAGGCTTATTTGCCTGGGATGCGAGCTCTGTTTGTCCCCGCCGGTTTGGCTGGCGGGGGATGCGAAAGAGCCGGTGAGAGAAGAACCGGTGAGAGGAGCTCATCGGAGGAGCGACGTGAAGAGCGTTCGTGATGCTGGACCCGACGCCTTCCCCAGTCCTCGCCAGGTTTGCGACCGCGCTTCCGGCCTCGCTGGAGGTCGGTCTCGCTGAGGTCGGTGTGCAACCCAGGTTCCTCGCCTGTACTTTGTGAAATACCTTGGAAGGAGATCTCTATGACCCTGCTACAAGCCAAAACTCCCAAATTGCTCGTCGCTCTGGCCGCGGTTCTGCTCCTCGGCTCCCTCGTCGCCTGCCAGCCTCAGTCCCCCGCGGAGCGAATCGACGAGCTCCGGGCCGGATATGAGGTCGAGGTCAACCCCAGCGGTTTCTCCGCCACCCCGAACTATCCCGAGCCGCCCCCGATGGAAGAGGGTGAAGAGGGCGCCGATGAGGAGATGGCCGCCGACGACGAGATGGCCGCCGATGAGATGGCCGCCGATGAGATGGGTGACGGTGAGATGGCCGGCGAGGGCGACATGGCTCAGGAGCAGATGGAGCCCGAGAGCTACGATGTGGTGCTCGACCTGCTGATCAAGAACGGCAACCGCGACGACTCCCTGCAGGAGCTCACCGTGGACCTGATCCACGCCGACTCGAACCAGAACGAGCGGGGCCGCCTGCAGGTGGTCTTCGACACCTCCAACGTGCTTCCCGGCGCTTCTTCCCAGTTCAGCCAGGAGCTCAAGGGCATTCCCTACGAGGAGGGCGACATGTTCACCGCCGAGATCCGTCAGGTGCCGGCGGAGGAGCGGGGAGACTACCCCGAGTACGGCAGCGCCAACTGAGTAGGCCGCCCGCTCCCGGGCCTGTCGAAACCCTCCCGACTCCGTCGTTCGGTTCTGCGGAACCCTTGGGCGGAGGGGAGGGTTTCTTCGTTGTGGCGCTTTCCAGAGCTGGCCATGGCGGTTCCGGCCCGCGGTCGCCTGATAGCATGTAAGCCCTTCGCGGCGAGACCCGCGCGCGAACTCCATCACCGACGGGAGCGATAAACCAATTGGCGGCTTCGGCCGTAGACCACAACGATGACATTGACTTCCAAGCCCGCGAGCTCCGCCCAGCCCACTCCATCCGCTTCCCCCGAGCTCTCCGCAACACCGGAGACCGAAACCGCTGCCTCCCCGTGGCAGCGCATTCGCCGCCTGGAGGCCAACGTCAGCCGTGTGCTGCGGGGCAAGCAGGAGGTGATCCGCCAGGCGGTGGTGTGCCTGCTGGCTCGGGGCCACGTGCTGATGGAGGACGTCCCCGGCGTCGGCAAGACCACCCTCGCCCAGGCTTTGGCCCGTTCTCTCGGGGTGTCCTTCCAGCGCATCCAGTTCACCAGCGACCTGCTGCCCTCGGACATCATCGGGGTCTCCATCTACCGCCAGCGGGACGAGCGCTTCGAATTCGTTCCCGGACCGCTCTTCGCCAACGTGCTGCTGGCGGACGAGATCAACCGGGCAACCCCCAAGACCCAGTCGGCGCTGCTGGAGGCGATGAGCGAAGGGCGGGTGTCGGTGGATCGCAAGCGCTACACCTTGACCCAGCCGTTCCTGGTCATCGCCACTCAGAATCCGCTGGAGTATCACGGAACGTTTCCGCTGCCGGAGTCGCAGCTGGACCGCTTCCTGATGTCTCTGGAGCTGGGCTACCCGCCTCGGGACGAGGAGCGGGATCTATTGCTCAGCGGTGGCGTGGAGGCCTTGCTGCACGATCTCCAGCCGGTGCTCAGTCGGGAGGAGCTGCTGGAATTGCAGCAGCAGGTGCCGCAAGTGCAGGTGGCGGACAAGCTCGCCGACTACATCCTCGATCTGGCGGTGGAAACGCGCAAGACCGGCAGTTTCTTGTTGGGCGTTTCCACCCGCGGCGTGCAGAGTCTGTACCGGGCGGTGCAGGCCCATGCGCTGTGCGAGGGGCGCACCTTCGCCATTCCGGAGGACGTACACCGGCTGGCGGTCTCGGTGCTTTCTCACCGCATCCTGCTGCGCCGGGGAGCCGGTGACCGGGCCGCCCAACGTCAGGCCATCGAAGGCCTGTTGGAGTCGGTTCCGGTCCCGCGTTGAAGGCTTGTTGAAGCCGCGCCTCGCGGTTCACGGGGAGGTGGCGAAGGGATGATCCATCGATGAGACGGCGGAAGCGCTCCCACAGCGAGCAAGCGGACCGGAAGCGTCCGAAGGTCCCACCCTCGACCTCCCCTCGTCGGCTTGCCCAGCGTTCAGGCAGCAAGCGCCAAACCTCCCGGCCCCAGTCGGTACGGGTCACCGGTACCGGTCTGTGGTTCGTGTTGCTGGCCCTGGTGGTGGCGGTGGCGGCTACCAACACCGGCAACAACGCATTGTTCATGGTGCTGGCTCTGATGTTGGGCATGTTGGTGGTTTCCGGCCTGGTCTCGCGCTGGAACGTCCGCGGTCTGCGGGTGGAGCTGCGAGAGCCGGGAGAAATCTACGCCCAGCGTCCCGCGAGTCTACGTTTCAAGGTCACCAACCGCAGCTGGTGGTTGCCCCGCTGGCTGCTCCTCTTCTCCCTCGAGGGGCACGACCGGCCGCGGTTGATCCCCTACCTGCCGCGCCGGGGGCGGAGCCGGGGTGAGCTCGAGCTGCTGATTCCCACCCGCGGCGTCCACCGGCTGACCTCTGCCACCGTCACCAGCCTCTTTCCCTTTGGCCTGTTCACCAAAGCCCAGCGCTACTCCTTGGACAGCGAGTTGCTAGTCTACCCGGAGCTCTTCGATGCCGCCGGCAACGTGCCTCGGGCTTCCGGCTCCTTCGGTGAGGAGGGATCGTCGCGGCGGGGGCGTGGCTATGAGCTGCACCAGCTGCGAGCTTTCCAGCCCGGCGACGACCCGCGGGACATCCACTGGAAGCAAACCGCGAAGACCGGCCGCCAGATCTTCGTCGAGCGCGAGGACGAGGAGGCCCGGCGGCTGTCGATCCTGCTCGACAACGGATTCGACGCCGCTGGCGACGAGGAGAAGGCCGCGCATTTCGAGCGCTTGGTGAGCGAGGCCGCCACCGCCGCCTGCGAGCATCTGGAGCAAGGCTACGAGGTGGAGCTGGTGACCCGCGACCGGCGGCTGCCTTTCGCCACCGGTCGGCGCCAGCGCTTCGCTCTGCTGGAGGTGTTGGCGCTGGTCGAGGCGGTGCCCCCGGAGCCGGAGCCGTTGCAGGCCGGGGACCCTCGGGCCCCGGAATTGCGGCTGGTGATGGATCGGCGGGTGGCGGCATGATTTCCCTGCCTTCGGTACCTCGGCTGCTGGGTCTGCTGGCGTTGCTGGCGCCGCTGCCGCTCCCCCTCAACAGCGTCCTCGAATGGCCGGTGCTGGGGCTCTATCTGCTGCTCATCGTGCTTTACCTGCGGCGCGCCCGGCGAGAGGCCCCGCCGCTACCCAAGTGGGCCATGAACCTGTTGGGCCTGATCTATCTGCCGGTTCTTTTCTTGGACCTCCAGATGGTGGCGTTTCGTGGGCAGATCGTCCAGACCGTCATCCATATCTGCCTGTTCACGGTGGTGGTCAAGCTTTTCGCCCTTCGTAGTCCCCGGGACGTATGGCAAACCTTCGGCGCCGTCTTCTTCCTCTTCCTCGCCGCCATGGGAACCAGCGTGCATCCCACCATCCTCTTCTATCTGTTGGGGTTTGCCGTTCCGGCGTTGATCCTGCTGGTACGGCTGGCCATGCTGCGGGTGTTGAGCCGCTACGATCGCGCCGGCGAGGTGCTGGAACGCACCCCCGTTGCAGGCTTCGTGGCGGCGGCCACCTGTGCCATGGTCCTGATGGGAATTCCTCTCTTCGTGCTTTTCCCCCGCATGGCGAATCCCTTCGTGGGCTTCCGCGGTACCGGCACCGGCACCCAGATCTACGCCGCCGGGTTTACCGACGAGGTCAATCTCGACTCCATCGGCGGGCAGCGCAACAACCCCAACGTGGCGGTGCGACTGCAATTTTCCGGCTCGTTCCCGCCGCGTCCCGAGCTACGCCTCAAGGGCGGTACTTTCGATCGCTTCGATGGTCGGCGCTGGCTCAACGGGGGGAGCAGCGACGCGTCGGTGCTGAGCTCCAACGACGGCCTCTTCCAGCTCAGCGGCCGGGAGCCTCGGGAGTGGGTGGAGATCTGGCTCCAGCCCTTGGGCAGCAAGGCGTTGATCCTGCCGGTGGAGGCGCTGACGGTGGAGCTGGAGGCCCCGGTGCTCAACCTCGAACGAGGCGGCGTTGCGTCGCTGTGGCGCAAGCCGACGGGGGTCACCGCCTACCGGGTCGGGCTGGCCCGGGAACCGGTGCTCTTCGGCCATCGTCCCCTGTCGGCGATTCCGGAGATCCTGGCCATGGAGCCGGACCTCAAGGATCCGACCCTCAACGCGTCCAAGGTCAGCCCGCAGGTGGCGGCGCTGGCGGCGGAGGTGGCGGGGGAGGGCTCGGCGAAGGAACGGGCCCGGCGGCTGGAACGGCACTTGACGGAAGCGTATTCGTTCTCCTTGGACTTCGTCGGCCTCACCGGTCAGGCGCCCATCGACGAGTTCCTCTTCCGCCACCAGCAAGGCCACTGCGAGCTCTTCGCCTCCTCCATGGTGTTGATGCTGCGTTCCCAGGGAATCCCGGCGCGCTTGGCCACCGGCTTCCTGGGCGGGGAGCTCAACCCCCTCACCGGCTATTACGTGGTGCGGCAGAGCAACGCTCACGCGTGGGTCGAGGCCTATTTGCCGGACGAAGGCTGGACCATCTTCGATCCGACGCCGCCGGCAGGCCGTCCCGCCTCCGGCGACTTCACCGGCTTCAGCATCTTCCGTCAGGCCTACGACTACATCCTCTTCCGCTGGGATCGCTACATCATCACCTACGGCTTCGATGACCAGCTTTCCTTCGTTTGGGGAGCCCGGGAGCTTTGGTACAAGGTACGCAATTGGCTGCGGGGCTTCGGCGACGACTCCGAGGAGAGCCCGGCCGCGGCGGAAGCTCCAGCGGTTGCGGAGACAGCCCCCGACGCCCAAGAGATCGCCCCATCGGAGCCGCCGCGGCGCCGTGGGCTCACGGCCTTGTGGGTGTTGTTGGCGGTGGCGGTGGGCGTCATCTCCTGGTTCTACACTCGCCGCGGTTCTCCCGATGGTCTCCGCGCCTTCCAGCGCCTCCGCCGGCTTCTGGAACACCATGGCCTGGAGTTGCCCCCCAACGCCACCGCCAGCACTCTCGGTGAGCGGGCCGGCGAGCGATTCCCCGAAGTGGCAGAGCCCACCGCCCGGGTCGTCGATCTCTATCTGCACGAAAGCTTCGGCGGCGAAGTCCTCGACGAAACCCGTCGCCGCGAGCTCAACGAAGCCCTCTCCCAGACCCGCCGCGGCCTGCGGCAGCGCAAGGCGAGCTGAACCGGCGAGGTGGAGGGCACCGAGGTGCCCCCCACCAGCTACGGAGCGTAAATCGACTCTTTTTCTACCGGTGGAGCTTGCCCTGATGGATCCCGGAGGCGAGGCCTAGGGAGAGCGTTCCGTCGTGCCGACCGGCGACTACCCGTCGGGGGACTGCTCCTCGGGGGACTGCTCGTCGGACGACTGCGTCGCGTCGCTCGAGGCTTCTTTGAAGCGCTCTGCGAGCTCGCGATGAGTGGCGCGCGGCTCGTCCTCGCTACCCACTTCGACGGTCCCGACTCCAACTTCCCACCTCGAGGCTTCGTAGGGGTCGGAATCGTTCAGCGAATCGCGTTCCCGAGCCCGCTCCAGCTCTTGGTAAAGGAGCTCGATGAGCTTGAAAGCCAGCGATCCTTCCCGAGTCAAGTTCGAGCCGACTTTGTGGATGAAACGGATCTCCTCTGAAACCGAGGCAGGAAGGTCCAGCCCAATATCACTCTGCGCTAACTTGTGCCCAAAAGCAGGTTGCCAATCGACATCCTCGTCCGGTGAAGCATTGATAGACGCCTGGTGCTCCGCATAGAAGCCGTCGCTGGTTTCCAGGCTCACCGTGAGCATCGCATCTCGTGCCTTCAAATCGGATAGGAAGGTGCCGACAGAGGGTGTGTTGGGATGCCCGCTCGGAGTGTCGCTCACAATAGCCAGACTGGCGGTCCACCCGGTTTCAAGATCCATGAACTTCCCAGAAAAGAGCGTTTCGTCGGCCACGTAGTCGGAGACCCAGATCGCACGATGTTTTTCTGGAGTGAGGATTTTCCAGGTGGTCGCGCCGCCCTCGTCGTCGGCTGTGAGGGTCTCGATGCATTCCGCCAAGACGCTTCCTTCTGAATCGCGAAAGACAAGATGGCGCTCGACGTCGGGTATGTCGATGGCGGCCGAGGGTCCGCTGGAAATCAAAGTCCCTAGGAATAGCCAAACGAAGAGTCGGTGACCTGGTTGGATGATTGGGTTCATGAGGCGGGACATCCACCGAGATCAGCAAAGTGGCCTTGGCAGAGCTGACGACAACGACTTGCAGCTCTCACGGCGTAATCGATGCATACTCCCTGGCCGGTAGCAGTCATAGACTTGCATTCGCATTCAATGGCTTCGGACTCTTGGCCTTCACAACAATCCTCGCAGCCGACACAGGTTTTACCACGCTGCTGACAGCCCTGGCCGCCCTGATCATCAGCGATGGTGACCGGGTAATGAGGATTGACCTGGAAACCACAGCCATCGTCGAAGTCGTGGGAGAAGTGATGAGTGTCTCCTTGGCAGTGGTCAGGGTTTTGCTGGGCGACGACAGCGGGGGCCATTGAGGTGACAATAATGACGAGAAGGATCCAAATTGTAGGAATATTATTCATTCTGAAAAAGTATATTGATGCGCGACCCTCGTCAAGTCTTTCGGTCTTCGGCTCGCAGCGACTTCGTCTCTGACTTCTGCAGATGGCTTTTGAGCAGGCTGCTATAGGGCCTTGCGTACGCTGACGAGTAGGTGCAGAGAACCAATGGTCAAGGTACCCGTCCTCGTCTGTAGGCTCACTGGTCGGGATGCCTATTGACCGCTCGGATCGACCGGTATCGCCGAGGGCACGAAGGTGACGTCCAGCCTCGGAGGATAGAGAGACTCCTTGGTCCACAGGTCGAGCTTGCCCTGGTTGGCTGTGGTGGCGAGGCCCAGGGAGAGCGTTCCGTCGCCGGTGACCAGCGGGGTGATGTAGAGCTCGTGCCAGGTTTCCGCGGCGAAGGGACCGGGAAGGGTGGTCGACTGGACTACGTCGAGGGGAGCGTTGTTCCAGGTCAGGGTTTGCTCACTCCAGCCGGTGGTGGCTAGCTTGTAGAGGCTGAGGGCTTCGGGAAGGACCATGTCCTGGGTCCGGAATCGCAGCTTGGCGGAGGTCACCGCTCCGGTGATGCCGCTGAGCTGGAACTTCAAGTATCCGTGGCGTCCATGGCCGCCGTCGAAGGTGCGCAGGCGTAGGAAGTTGTAGGCACCGAAGACGGAAGTGGGCTGGTCCTGGTGGGCGAAGGTGTCGTCGGTGGGGCTGAAGGTCACGGTGGTGGGAGCTCCGTTGGCCACCGTCACCGCGACTGGAGCCGAGAAGCTGGCGTTGCCGCAGGCGTCCTCGGCTCGGCAGCGCAGCTCGAGGGGGCCATCGGGGTAGCCGGTGGTGTCCAGGGAGAAGGAGTAAGGCGCCGTCGGGTCGCTCTGCTTCCAGGCACCGGCGGCGTAGAGCTCGACTTGCTCGACGCCGGAGGAATCGGAGGCGGAGCAGGTGACGCCCACCGTACCCTGGATGCTGGCGCCCGCCGCCGGCTGGTTGAGGCTCACCGTAGGACCTGTTCCGTCCCCGGAGCATGAGCCGGCGTTGCGCACCTCGATGGGGATCTCGTAGTAGGTGGGGATGGGATCCACGACTCGGTTATTGACCGCCAGCACCTGCAGGGTGTGGGTTCCGTCCGCCAGGCCGGAGACATCGAGCATCGCCTCGAAGCGGCTATTGGCGTCGCAGCCGGTGGCCGGTCGCTCCGTGCAGGTGTGGGGATCGTACAGCCCCATCTGCAATCCACTCACCGCCGCCGGCACGCCATCGATCCAGAAGCTCAAGGAGGCAATGCCGTAGGTGTCGTCGCGGGCGACGCCGCTCAGCGGCATGGCGCCGGCAAGCCCCTCGGGGTAGCGGCTGCGGACGAAAAGCAGCGGTCCCTCTCCCGGCTGGACGCTTTCCTGGGACGTCTCCTGGGGTGGATCTCCACCCAAATTCCAGGTGTAGCAGTCGATGGAGGTGGAGGTCATCTCGGAGAGGGTGAAGTAGGTCAGGGTCGTGCCGATGAGATGCTCTTCCTCCACCACGCCGATGACCACCCAGGTGGTCTCCCGATAGATGCAATACCCCTCCGACGGATCCGCATACCCACCGCTGCACAGCGCCGGCGCCAGCAGGCAGCGGTCCTGGAGCGGCGGGATGGTGCAGAAGAAGCAGCAGGGGCAATCCTCGCCCTCGGTCAGGGTGAGATTCGAGCTGCAATCCTCCCGGCAGTTGATCTCCTCGATGGCCTCGCAGTGCTCGGGGCGGACGCCGTAGTCGGTGCCTCGCTCGGGTTTGGTCGTCATGATGGATTTCGGGGTAGAGGGAGTGGTGCAGAAGTCATGCTCCAGGCCCAGGGCATGGCCGATCTCGTGGGCAGTGATGACCTTGTGGTGGGGGTCCGCCGTGCTTGGGGCACCGGCACAGTTCCAGTCTTCACTAGCCGAGAAAGTAATGCTGTTGCTGTTGGATCCCCAGGTTGCGACTGCGCCGGTATAGGCTGGGTCATAATCGACCAGCAGACTGTGGTCTTCACCGGCAGGTCGATCACCACGTACGATTTCCAAGGTAGGTACGATGGGATTGACGGGCAAAGAGCCCGGTGGAGGACAAGCTTCCTGCCAGAGATCGTTGGCAGCTTCGAACAGGCAGGCTAGGTTGTCGTAGGTGTCTGAATCAGGCCCCGAGTTGGGGATGTACACCTTCAAGGGTTGTCCGCGACGGCCTTTCTGCCACTTCTTTTCCCGATGAGCCCAGCCGCAGACGTCCAATTCTGAGTCGCCCTTTAAGGTTGTGACGATGGCCTGCTCGGTGCAGGAGCCTATGGAGGCGACCGGATGGCCCGTTGCAGGATGCAACCAGAGCAGACATAGCGCCAGCGTGGAAGGGATCAGAATCGATTTTGAACCGAACGCCACAAGCGGCTTCATTGCTCCGATCCGATGGACAGGTCTTCGTGCTTCGGGTTTGGCGCGCTCCCCGCGCGCTCGTCTTGCAAGTGCTCTAGGGATTGGGGCTCCGCATCTTGTAGGAAAAGATACTGGGTTGGGATGGCCAAAGATCCATCGATCCGAAAAAAGTTGGTGACCGCCAGCTCTGACTTGGGCAAGTGGCCCTTGCTACGTACGGCTTCATCTATGGGAAACCCCAGAAAAAGGAGCCGCTCTCCAGGAGATGGCAAAGCTCCCTCGCGGGGGGTAGTGCAAAGCCGTTCCTCCCCAGCCATCAAGTCGTAGTCCAAGGTCGTATACCGCACAATATCTCCTGGCTCGATTGCCTCAGGGGCAGGCGGCCAGACTTCCTCGATCTGCACGAACACCCTGGTCTTGAAGTTCCGGTAGGAAAAGAAGGTCTCTCTGGAAAGCACTTCTCCAACGAAAACTAGATCGGCGGCGCTGACGACCTCTTCGAGACTGCCCTGAAGATCGTCCGGTGCGTAGCGATAGGCTGCTTCGTCCCAAGTGCCCATCACGCACTCATTGGCATCGAGGTTGCCATCTGCTGCGTGGACAGTCTTGAAGTGGAGGAGAGACTGTGCTCGGTGCACTACCCGGTCAACCAAGTCCTGCGGCAGGTCACCTCGGTAGCTACTCTTCTCTTCGAGTACTCCTGGCGTCAGGATCTGCTCGATCTGCTCGACGGAAAGCTCGATCGGTCTCTGCGACGTTGATGTTTCTTCAGTCTCTCCGTGACTGGCGAAGGGCATCAGGAGTGCTAGGGCGAAGAGGCCGAGGTAAGGAGTGAATCGCTGCATTGATTACCTTTCAGGTGAGTCTCAGCATCTCTTAGAACTATAGCAAGCAGGGGCCCATGGGGGAGCTCTCTACATCTAGCTAGTCGATCCAAGCCTAGGCTTGGTCTTGGTGGGTGCGGCGAAGATCTGGGCTGGAGGTGGGAGAGAGAGGTAAGGCTGAGACAGGAAGGCTGGCTTCAGTGCGCGTTATGCCAGAGCCCGCTGCGGAGGGTCATCCAGAGGATCTTGAGATCGAGGCCGAGGGACCAGTTCTCGATGTAGTAGAGGTCGTATTGGATGCGCTTCTTGATCGAGGTGTTGCCGCGCCAGCCGTGGACCTGGGCCCAGCCGGTGATGCCGGCCTTGACCCGGTGGCGCATCATGTATTGGGGGATCTTGTGCTTGAACTCGTGGACGAAGGCGGGGCGTTCCGGGCGCGGGCCGACGATGGACATGTCGCCCTTGAGCACGTTCCACAGCTGCGGTAGCTCGTCGATGGAGGTGCGGCGGATGAAGCTGCCGAAGCGGGTGCGGCGGGGGTCGTCCTTGACCGCCCACACCGGGCCGGTGCTGGCCTCGGCGTTGACCCGCATGGAGCGCAGCTTGTAGATCATGAACGGCTGGCCGTCGAGGCCCATGCGCTCCTGGCTGTAGAAGATGGGGCCGTGATCCTCGAACCAGATAATCGCCGCCACGATGGGCAGCAAGGGCAGCAGCGCCAGCAGGCAGGCGGCGGCGATGGCCATGTCGATGCCGCGCTTGGCCAAGCTCTGCCAGCCCTGCATGGGCACCTGGGAGAGGTTGATGATGGGGCAGCCGTCGAGCTCTTCGATGGCGGCGTTGAGGGTGGCGAATTGGAGGATGTCGGGGACCAGCTTGACCTCGACGCACTCGCGGCCGAAGCGCTGCAGCAGGCGCAGCATCTTGCGGTGGGCCTCCAGGGGCAGGGCGATGTAGACCTGGTCCACCCGGTGGTTCTCCAACACCTCGTCCACCGACCGCAGATTGCCCAGCACCGGCACGTCGTAGAAGGACGAGCCGGCTTTGCCCGGATCGTCGTCCAGAAAGCCGATGACCTCGAAGCCGAACTCGCGGTGGGCGATGAGCTTCTGGGTGATCTCTTTGCCCAGCTTGCCGGCGCCGATGACCAGGATACGCTGCAGCCCGTGACCGTGCAGCCGGCGCCAGCGCAGGACCTCGCGGATGCTCATGCGGGTGAAGACCACCACCGCCAACGAGCAGAAGGCCAGCAGGGCGAGGAAGGCGCGGCTGAAGGTGAAGTATTCCTGGCTGTCCGGCGCCACCGTCGGGCGATAGCCGGCGGTGAAGGCCAGGAGCACGATGCTCGACAGGGCCACCGCCGAGACCACCATCAGGGACTCGTCGACCCGGCTGCGGGAGCGGCGAATTTGGTACAGGCCGTGGAAGTAGAAGACCACCGGCCACGACACCAGGATCACCGGCAGCAGCTCGAGATAGGGACCGAAGTCCGGCGGCGTCTTGATCAGGGGCACCACCTGCAGCTCGAAGCGCAGGGTCCAGGCGAGGAAGAAGGCGCCGGTGAGGGCCACCAGATCGCCGATCAGATAGAGCGCGGACGTCTGGCGATGTCGTTGGCTAATCAAGGGTGTCGGTTCCCCAATCCAGCGGGCGCTTGGCGTCGGGGCGTTGTCGGCGGCGAGCCGACCCCGAGGTATTGGCGCAAACGTTCGGTGAATCTCGAGGTGGAAAAGCTCTCCGCCCGCTGGCGAAGGTCCAAGATATTGAACCGGATCTCTCGCGCCATGTCAATTGCCTGTTGTATCGAATCGATACTATCCCACTCTTCGTAGAGCACTCCGTGGACGCCGGAATCGACGATATCGAGCACGCCGCCGCGTCCCACCGCTACCACCGGCGTGCCGCAGGCGAGGGCTTCGACGGCGGCGATGCCGAAGTCCTCGATGCCCGGCTGGAGGAAGAAGCGGGCGCCGCGGTAGAGCTCGCGGAGCTGCTGGTCATCGACTCGGCCGAGGAAGCGCGTGCCCCCTTTGCTGAGGCTTTGAAGCCGCTGGCGCTCGGGGCCGTTCCCCACCACCCGCAGCTCGAGGCCACGGGCTTCGCAGGCTTGGATGGCCAGGTCGACCCGTTTGTAGGGGGCCAGGGCGCTGACCACCAGGGCGTAGTCGTCGTCTCGATCCGTTCCTTGCCTACCCTCTCCGGGAGTGAAGAAGCCCACGTCCACCGGCGGCGGCAGCACCTCCGCCTGGCGACGGTAGTAGCGGCGGATGCGCTCGGCGACGAAGGAGGAATTAGCGATGAAGCGGTCCACCCGCTGGCTGGAGCCGACGTCCCAGTTGCGTAGACGGCTGAGGATCTGGCCCCGCAGGCGGGCGGTGAGGCCGCGGCGGCGAGGAAAGTAGGCGCGCTCCTGGTCCCAGGCGTAGCGCATGGGGGTGTGGCAGTAGCAGACGTGCTGGGAGCCCGGTGGCGCCACCACACCCTTGGCGACGCAGTGGCTGGAGCTGAGAACCAGGTCATAGCCCGCCAGGTCGAGATCTTCCACCGCCGCCGGGAAGAAGGGCAGGAAGCGACGATAGTGGCGCCGCAGCCCCGGAGCGCGCTGGAGAAAGCTGGTGTGGATGGGGTGGCTTTCGAGAGCCTCGCTGACGCTGCCGGGGAAGTGGAAGAGGGTGAAGATGGGCGCGTCAGGGAAGAGGTCCGCCATGGCTTCGAGGACTTTTTCGCCGCCGCGCATGCCGGTGAGCCAGTCGTGAATCAGGGCGACTCGCCGGGGGTTCGCCGGATCGTTGGCAGAGGTGGCTCCCACTTTCTGAGACGGTTCTTTCCGAGACAGCTCTTCCTGAGGTGGAGGCGGGGTCATCAGCCGCCGTCTCCGCTACGGCGCTTGCCGCTACGCTCCCCACTGCGGTCTGCACCGTGGAGCACGCTCATATAGGCCTCCAGGGTTTTCTCCGCGGTGCGCCGCCAGCGAAAATCTTTCGAGCGCCGCAGGCCGAGCTTGGCGAGGGCGGCGCGGTGCTCGTCGTCGGCCATGCAGTGGGCGATGGCTTCGGCGATGCCCTGAACGTCGAGGGGGTTGACCAGGTGGGCATAGCCTTCGGCAACCTCTTTGAGGGAGGAGTTGTCGGAGGTGATGACCGCCAGTCCGGAGGCCATGGCTTCCACCACCGGCAGCCCGAAGCCCTCGTAGAGGGTCGGGTAGAGAAAGAGGGACGCTCCCTGGTAGATCGCCGGCAGCGCTTCCTGGGCGACGTGACCGAGGAGCTGAATGCGGTCCCCGATGCCCAGATGCTCCGCCCGCTGGCGGATTTTGAACTCGCGGTCCCCGCGGTCGCCGACGCACACCAGAGGAGCGTCGAAGTCGTGGATCTTGAGCGCCTGGGCGTAGGCCTTGATGACGTTGTCGAGGTTCTTGTGGGGCTTGGGGTTGCCGACGAAGAGCAGGTAGGGGCGGCGGATCCCCAGGTTGCGCAGGGAGCGTTCGAGCTCGTCGTCGGGGACTTTCTCGCGGAAGGAGTCGTCGACCCCGTTGTAGACGACCTGGATCTTGCGTCCGCTGACCCGGAAGTACTCCATCAGGTCGGTGCGGGTGTTCTGGGAAACGGCCAGAATCCGGTCGCCGCGGGTGAGGCTGCGGCGGATCATCTGCTGGGCGTAGAAGAAGGCTAGGCGGTTGGGAAGATATTCGGGGTAGAGGAGATGGATGATGTCGTGGATGGTGACCACGATACGGCAGGGGTTGATGGCCGGCAGCACGTAGTGGGTGGAGTGGTAGAGATCCAGGTCGAGGCGGAACATTCTCCAGGAGAGACTGAAGAGCTCGCGCACGGAGTAGACCGGAGAACGGGTGGTGACGACCCGGAAGTTCTCCGGCAGCCCTTTCCAAACCTCCTGCCGCTGGGCACCGCTGAACAGGATGTATTGGTTCTCGGAATCGATCTCCGCGAGGGCGAAGACGAGGTGTCGGATGTAGGTGCCGATGCCGAAGTCGAGGACTTTGCGCGCGTCGATACCGATGGTGTAGGACAAGGTCGGGGGGCTCCGATGGTGTTGGGCGAGCGGTGCTGAGTTTCGAATGAAGCAGGAGTCCGGCGCAGGCCCCTGAATCCAGCCTATTGTAGCCCACTTGGAGGATGCTCGCCGCGGAGCGGATTCCTGTCTCGCACTCCCTCGGGCCGTCGGCGCAGGTTGTCAGCAGCTCGCCAGGAGGATCTGCTCCATGGTCTCGGCGGTGCGCTGCCAGGTGAGGGTGGCGGCGCGTTGGAGGCCGCGGTGGCGGAGGTCTTGGGCCAAGGCTTCCTCATCGAGGAGTCTACGAATGGCCGTGGCCCAGGCGTCTATATCCTGGGGTGGGAGCAGCAGTCCAGCGTTTTCGACGACTTCCGGCAGGCTCGAGACGTTGGATACCGCCACCGGCACCCCGCAGGCCATGGCCTCCAGCGGCGGTAGACCGAAGCCCTCGTAAAAGGACGGGTAGAGAAAGGCGCGGGCGCCCTGGTAGGCGCGGCGCAGGCCGAGTCGGTCGAGGTGCCCGAGGTGCCGCAGGCCGAGGGGCTCGAGCTGTGCGATGCGCTGGCGCAGGGGGCCGCTGTGCCAGCCGGAGGAGCCCACCAGCAGTAGGGGTGGTGTGTTCTCGTCGTCTCGACGCAGCCGCTCCCAGACGGTGAGCAGCAGGTCCAGGTTTTTGCGCGGCTCGAGGGTGCCGACGTAGAGGAGATAGCCGTCGGGGCAGCCCAGGTCGTGGCGGATGGCGGCGATTTCTTCCTCCTCCGCGGGATGAAAGAAGGGATCGACCCCGGAGAGCACCACCTCCACCCGGCGGGCGACGTCGGGAAAGAAGCGTTGGAGGTCGTCGGCGGTGGCCTGGGAGACGCAGATCACGGCTTCGGCCTGTTGCAGGGAGCGCCGGAAGAAGGGGCGCTGGCTGAGGCGGACTTTGCGGGTATGGGCCTCGGGGTAGAGCCACACGGTGAGATCGTGGACGGTGATGACGCTGGGGACCGGGGTCCTCCAGGGCAGCGTGTGGAGGGGCGACCAGAAGACGTCCACGTCGCCCTGACGCAGCCGGCGGGGGAGGCGAATCTGCTGCCACAGGACTCCCAGGGGCGCCGACTGGACCTCGAAGGGAACGCCGGCTCCCTCCAAGGCCTGGGGATCCCGGGGCGGGGCATGGCTCAGCCCAAGGTAGCGGGCGCCGCCCCGGGCTACTAGAGCTTCGAGCAAGGAGCGGGTGTAGACGCCGATACCGGTGGCCTCCGGGACCAGGGCCCGCAGATCGACGGCGACGGTGGGGAGGGCGGTCATGGGTGGGTATCTTACTTCCCCCCGTGCTACATTCCCGGCCATGAATCAGAGGTTGATCCCGGCTCTGTGTGCCGCTCTGGTGCTCCTGGGCATCGCCGGCGGCCTGTACAAGGTGCACTTTCCTCCTGGTCCGGTGGCGGACGAGGCCACCTACGTGATGATGGCCCAGAGCCTGTGGCATGACCACGATCTGCGCTACGAGGATCGGGATCTGGCCCGGGCCTACAACCTCTGGGATTTTGGCCCCCACGGCCTGATCCTTTTCACCACCGACGGCGGCGAGACCATGTTCTATGGCAAGCCCTTCGTCTACAGCCTGGCAGCGTTGCCGTTCTATGGACTTTTCGGGGTGCAGGGCATGTTGATCTTCAACATGTTCCTCTTCCTCGCTATGGCCGGCTACGGCTGGTGGTTCCTGCGGCGGCAGGAGGGGCTCGGCGGGCTTTACGTCGCTGGGTTCTTCTTCGCCTCCGCGGCCTTCATCTATGTCTTCTGGATCCAGCCGGAAGTCTTCAACATGGCCTGCGTCTTTTTCTCCCTGGCGATCTGGCTGCAGGTGCGCGCGGCCGCCACCTGGACCCGCCGCCACTATCTGGGCATGGGGTTGGTGGGGCTGCTGCTGGCGGCGGCCTTCGTTTCCAAGGAGCCGGTGGCGATCTTCGCCTTGCCCATCGGCATCGATCTGCTGTGGTCGCGGAGGCTCAAGGCCTTGCCGGCGTTGGGGGTGGCGACGCTGGCGGGGATCCTGGGGCTGACGGCGCTGGTGGGGCTCCAGCTTCAGCAGAGCGACCGCTGGAGCCCCTATCGGGACGTGCAGCGCCGATCCTTCGAGAATAGCTATCCGCTGGAGATGGCCGGTGATCCGTGGGATCTGTACAAGGGCACCAGCTTTGGCTCGTGGAATCGGCTGCCCATCGAGACCAACCCGCGGGTCATCGCGCGGGACGTGCTGTATTTCTTCGTCGGTCGCCACACCGGTCTGCTGCCGTATTTCCCCTTCGCCCTCTTTGCTCTAGCGCTTTTCCTCGCCGGCCCCCGGGATCGCGGGCGATGGCTGTTGTTGGGAGCGGTAGCGGGCTATTGCCTGCTGCTCTTGTTGGTGCGTTCGCACAACTACCACGGCGGTGCTGGGTTCATCGGCAATCGCTATTTCGCCAGCATTTACCCGGCGCTCTTCTTCCTGCCCGCGACCTTCAAGGTCCGGGGGGCGCTGGTGGCGCCGTTCGCGGCGGCGGCGTTGTGGATCGCGCCGGTGCTGGCGGTACCGGTGCAGCAGATCGCGCCGGAGTTCGGGTTGCAGGTCCATGCCCGCACGGCGGCATTCCAGGCGCTGCCGTTGGAGCTGACGTTGCTGCGCTCGGGGATGATTCCCGGCTATTGGATCAAGCCTTGGGGGGGCGGGGTGTGGATCACTCCGCGGCAGAATTTCTTTGCTCAAGAGGACAATCCCACCGGCGTGTGGGTGCGCGGTGGCTCGCAGTCAGAGGTCTTCGTGGTCTCCAGCGAGCCGCTGGACGCCCTGCGCTTCAGCGTCCAGTCGCTCTCCGGTCGCAACGTTCTGACCCTGGACAGCGGGGTGGCGGAGGTGCGGGTGCGCTTCGACACCGCCGCCAAGCGCCAGGGCACCCCCATTGTCCTGCCCTTAGGGGAGCCCTACGCGCGCAGTCTGGATGGCTTCGTGTACGGCAAGCCGGAGTACTACTACCGCCTGACCCTCTCCACCACCGACGGCATGATTCCCATGCGTAACCTGCCGGACAGTCAGGATCTACGCTATTTGGGAGTCTTCTTGGATTTTACAGCGGGGAGCTGAACGGGGCTCGCCGGGTCGCGGATTCGTGCGAGCTCCCTCAGGCAGTCGGCGCGGTTCGCCGATGCAGGCCAGAGCGGCAGCCTGCATC
>JAXHTF010000041.1 GCA_034211275.1 Acidobacteriota bacterium | reverse complement strand
GCCTGGCTCCTGCCCGCTTTGAGTACGATGATGGGCTTGACCCGCGACACCGCTCGCGCGGCGCTCATGAACTTGCGAAAATTCGTCAGACTTTCAACGTAGAGCAAAATGCTTTTGGCCGGCGCTGCTGGCGGCGGCGCTGTTCGCCCTCCACCCGCTGGCTTCCTCCTGCGTCTATCCTGCGGCCTCCGGGCGCGAGACGATGATCCCGGTGGTGTTCTCCCTGGCGGCTCTCTACACTTTCCTGCGGGACGGCCGCGGCTGGACCCTGGCGGCGGTGCTCACCTTCGCCGGCGCCCTGTTCAGCAAGGAGCAGGCGGTGGTTCTGCCGCCGCTCTTCCTGCTGGCGGAGTGGCTGGGTCTGGCGGAGCGGGTCCCCGATCCCGCCGGGCGTCGCCGCCGCTGGCTACGCTGGGCCGGTCTGGCGCTGGTGGTGGTGGGCTACTTCGCCGTCCGCCAGGCCCTCTTCGCCGGCGCCGAGTTCCGCTGGTCGGTGTTCAGCGAGCCCCTGGGGCCGGTGGTTTCCTTCCTCTTCGGCCTGCAATCCGTCTTCGTCCCCTTCGCTGCACTGCACTACGAGCCGCCGCTGGCGGTGTGGTGGTCGCTCTTGCGGCTGGGGTTGGCGCTGACTCTCACGGGGCTCTTGGTGTGGGCAGCATGGCGTTGGGCTCGCCGGCAGGGGGACCTCCCGGAGGGCAGCCCGGGGAGCGATTCGCTGCGCCTGCTGCTCTTCTGCGCCGCCTGGTTCTTCCTCACTCAGCTGCCCACCGCCAACGTGCTGGTGCAGGAAGCAAAGTTTTCCGAGCGCTATGTCTACCTGGGGGCTTTCGGCGTGCTGTCCTTGGCGGCGGCGGTGCTGTCCCGGCGGTGGGAGTCAACATCGGTGCGGCGCTGGACGGTGGTGGTGGGCTTGGTGCTGGTCCTGGCGGCGGCGGCGGTGAGCTTCCACCGGGGGGTGTATTTCCGCGACGACCTGGCCTTCGCCGAGCAGTGGGCGAAGACCAACCCGGCCTCGCCCATCGCCCACATGGGGATGGCCACGGCCCTGCAGCGGCGGGGCCAGCCGCAGCAGGCCCTGGAGTGGTATCAGCGGGCCATCGAGATCGACCCGGAGTACGGTGAGGCCTACTTCAATCTCGGCAACACCCTCGCCGATCTCGGCGGTCCGGAGCCGGCCATCCGGGCCTATCGGGAAGCTTTGAAGCATCGACCGGATCTGGCCCAGGTCTACGTCAATCTGGGCCGGCTGCTGCGCGCCCAGGGTTCGGCGGTGGAAGCTCAGGCGGTCTACCGCCAGGGACTGGAAGAAGGCATCGACACCTACGAGCTGCGCCTGGGGCTGGCCCACAGCCTGGCGGACGCCGGCCGTGGCGACGAGGCGGTGACGACCTATCGTGAGGCGCTGGAGCTGAACCCCGACGGCGCGGCGGCGTATTACGCTCTGGGCACTACCCTGTTGGCCATGGGGCGAACGGCGGAGTCGGTGGAGCCGCTACGCCAGGCGCTGGCCCTGGATCCGGAGTCCGGGGAGGCCCACGTCAACCTGGGAGCTGCCCTGGCCCAGGAGGGCCGGCTGGAGGAAGCGCTGCTGCACTACGCCGAGGGGGTGCGGCTGCGGCCCGAGGACCCGGCGGCGCAGCTCAACTACGGCGTGCTGTTGGCGGCCCTGGATCGACCGGCAGAGGCCTTGAGGCATCTCCAGCGCGGGGTGGAGCTCAACCCGTCGGAGCCGCGGGGGCAATTCCTCTTGGGCCAGACCCTCGAACGGCTGGGGCGCCCGGAGGACGCGCGGACGCGCTACGCTCGGGCGCTGGAGCTGGCGCCGGGGTTGGAGCCGGCACGGGCGGCGCTGGAGCGCCTCGGGACGCGGTGAGACTCTCCGGACGGTGAGAACTTCGGTACTGAGAACGTCGGGATCGCGAGCAGGGCGGGGAATCTGATGATGACGAAGCGGGAGCAAGCGCATGACTGATCCATCTGAAACTGGCGATACCGAGCTGCAGCCTGAAGCCGCGGAGGCTCCGCAGGCCGAATCCGGATCCGCTCCAGCGGCGTCCTCCGGGGCGAGCTCCTCGACCCGCTGGATGCATCTGCTGGCGGTGGCGCTGGCGGTGATCGCCGTCTATGCCGGCTCGCTCTCCGGGCCGTTCATCTTCGACGACGAGCACGCGTTGGTGGAGAACACCTCCATCCGTTCCCTGTGGCCGCCCTGGGCGCCGCTGGCAACTCCCGCCGATACTCCCCTCGCCGGCCGCCCGGTGGCGAGTCTCAGCTTCGCGGTCAATTTCGCCCTGGGCGGTCTGTCGGTCACCGGCTACCACGTCTTCAACGTCCTGCTCCATCTGCTGGCGGTGTTGACCTTGTTGGGGCTGGTGCGTCGTACCCTCGAGCTCGATGGGCTCCGAGACCGTTTTGGCGCCGCCGCGCCCTGGCTCGCCGGGGCCAGCGCGCTGCTGTGGGGAGTTCACCCGCTGGTCACCGAGAGCGTCACGTACGTCGTCCAGCGCACCGAGCTCCTGATGGGACTCTTCTACCTCCTCACCCTCTACTTCTTTGTGCGGGCCGTGAGCGCAACGGAGCATCGCGGCCGTTGGTTTGCCGCTTCGGTGGCGGCCTGCGCCCTCGGTATGGGGAGCAAAGAGGTGATGGTCTCGGCGCCGCTGGCGGTGCTGCTCTTCGATCGCCTTTTCGTCTCCGGCTCTTTCGCCGGGGCGCTGAGGGAGCGCGCCGGCTACTACGGCGGCCTTGCCGCCACCTGGTTGGTGCTGGTGGTGGCGGTGCTCACCGGCGGCGGCCGTGGCACGTCCGTTGGTTTCGGAGCCTCCGGTATCGGCCCCTTCGACTATCTGCTCACCCAGGCCGGGGTCCTCGTTCACTACCTGCGGCTGGCGTTTTGGCCCTCGCCGCTGGTGCTCGACTATGACGACTGGCCCATCGCCGAGAGCTTTTTGTCGGTGGCGCCGCAGCTGCTGCTGGTGACGGCGCTGGTCGCGTTGGTCGTCTGGGGCATCGTTCGTGGTCGCGGATGGGCATTCCTCGGCGCCTGCTTCTTCCTGATCCTGGCCCCCACTTCCAGCGTCCTGGTCATCGCCACCGAGGTGGCAGCGGAGCGGCGGATGTACCTGCCCCTGGCGGCGCTGGTGGTGCTGGTGGTGGTGGGTGGCTACGGCTTGCTGACCCGGCGCTTCGGCTGGCATCAGGGAGAGCGGGGGCTGCCGCCGCGGACGGCGGCGACGGTGTTGGGCGTCGTCCTGGCCGCGGTCGCCGGCGTCTTCGCCTTCGCCGCCGTGGAGCGCAACGCTGACTACCGCACCGCCCTCTCCATCCTCGGCGACACGGTGGAGAAGCGCCCCGGCAACGCCCGCGCCCTCAACAACTACGGTGCGGCGCTGCTGGCGGCGGATCGGACCAACGAGGCCATCGGCTACTTCTCCAGCGCGTTGGAGATCTCTCCCAACGACTCCGTCTACACCAACCTGGGCATCGCTTTGGCCCAGCGCGGACAGCTGGATCTGGCGGTGGAGCAATATGAGAAGTCGCTGGAGATCGAGCCCGACAACGCCAAGACCCTGGTCAACTACGGCAACGCCCTGCTCCAGACCGGCCGCTTCGAGGAAGCCGCGGAACGTTTCGAGCGGTCGCTGGAGCTCGCGCCGGAACGGGCGGAGGCTCACAACGGCCTGGCGGTGGCCCGCTGGCAGCTAGGACAGCGGGAGGAAGGCTTGGCCGCCTTCCAGCGCGCCCTGGAGCTGCGTCCCGACTACCGCGACGCCCACTTCAACCTCGGCATGGCCTACCTGCAAGCAGAGCAGTTGGAAGAGGCCGAGTCGCACCTGAAGTCGGCGGTGCGGCTGGATCCCGACTATGCCCGGGCTCAGGCCCAACTAGGGGTGGTGCTGGCCCGCCAGGGACGATCCGCGGAGGCGGTACCGGTGTTCCGGGAGGTGGTGCGCCTGCGCCCCGACGATCCGGAAGCCCACATCAACCTGGCCAAGGCGCTGGCGGGGTCGGAGCAGCTGGCGGAGGCGCTGCGCTACTATGAGCAAGCGCTGGAGCTGCGCCCCGAATCCCCGTCCCTGGCTACCAGCCTGGCGTGGATCTATGCGACCCATCCGGACGCCGAGATTCGCAACGGCGCCAAGGCGGTGAAGCTCGCGGAATCGGCCCGGGACGCCACCGGCAGCCGGGATCCCATCGCCCTCGACACCCTCGCCGCCGCCTACGGCGAGGTCGGCCGTTTCGAGGACGCGGTGGCCGCCGCAACCCAGGCCGCGGACTTGGCCCAGGCCGGCGGCCGCCCGGATCTCGCCGCCGCCATCGAGGCCCACCGCACCGAGCTCCAGGCCGGCCGGCCCCTGAGGGACGGCTAGGAGGCATCCACCATGAGCGACCAACCTCCAGCCCTCGACCGCATCGTCGCCGACCCCAAGGCCTGCGACGGCCGCCCCCACATCCGCGGCTCGGAGGTCACCGTCAACCAGGTGATGCAGGTCCTCGCCGCCCGCCAGAGCATCCCCGCGGTGCTCGAAGCCTTCCCCGATCTCGAGCCCGAAGACGTCGAGCAGGCCATCCGCTACGCCGCCGGCCGGGCGGCGGAGCTCTTTGGGGAGTGAGTTTTGAGAGCTCGAAACGGGCGCAAATCGGCAGTCTGAGCGGCGAGAAGCCCATTCCTGCTAGGATAGGGCCGGCTTGACGGGTCCCGACCCTTTCGGAGACACTCACGGAATTGATGTGAGGCTTAAGAGCCCGTCGCGAAAGTCCGGCACGACGCGATTTTCTCCACGCGCTCTCGATCAAGCCCAGTCCCGCAGACCTATCTTCTCGACCCACGGAGAGACGGAGTTTCCAATGTTCAAGAACCATCTGACCCTACGCAACCTGACCCTCGGCCTTCTGGTGGCCTGTTTGGCCCTCGGTGGCCTGACCACCCTCGCCGAGACCGACAACTCGGACGCGCGCAAGGCCAAGATCCTGGCCAACCTCAAGCTTCAGTTCCCCCAGCTGGATGCCATGAACGCCACCATGGGCGATCTCAAGGCCAGCGGGTACGAGGGACTGGACGAAGGTAGCTTCACCCTCACCGGCCAGCGCGGCCCTCAGACCCAGACCTTCCTGGTCTCCAGCGACGACACCAAGCTCTACCTGGTCAACGGCCAGCCCCTGGACGTCAGCCGTTCCTCCGAGGAGATCGAGGCGGAGATGGCGGAGCGTGCTGCCGAAGAGATGCGCAAGGCTGAAGACACCGCCAAGCGCCTCGAAGAAGCCGTCGCCGGCCGGCCCATGCTGGGCAACCCGGACGCTGCGGTGACCATCGTCGAGTTCTCCGACTTCCAGTGCCCCTTCTGCGCCCGCGGCGCCAACACCGTCGAAGAGATCCTGGAGAAGTACGGTGACGACGTGAAGGTCGCCTTCATGCACTTCCCCCTGGGCTTCCACCCCTGGGCCAAGCCCGCCGCCATCGCCGCCCACTGCGCCGGCGAGCTCGAGGACGAGGCCTTCTGGACCCTCCACGACGGCTACTTCGCTGACCAGAAGCAGATCACCCCGGAGAACGTCCTCGACAAGAGCCGTGAGCTCCTGGCCGACAGCGGCATCGACATGGACGTGTGGTCCGAGTGCGCCACCAACGAGGAGTCGGACGCCTACAAGGCCGCCGCCGCGGTGGTCGACGCCGACATGGCCCTCGGTGGCGAGGTTGGCGTTTCCGGTACCCCCGGCTTCTTCGTCAACGGCCAGCTGATCAGCGGCGCCCAGCCCCTCTCTGCCTTCGAGCCCCTCATCGAGGCGGCCAAGAAGGGCAGCATGGAAGGCGACAGCATGGAGGCCGAGAGCGAGTAAGCTTTCGAGCTACCAGCTCAGCCAGGTTGCGGCTCTCTGAGCCGTGCCCCACTAACGCCCCCGCTCTTCTTGCTCGGAGATTCCGGGTTGAGAGGCGGGGGCTTGGTGTATCTGGGCTTGTTGCAGGCCCTCGCTCTTTCTCTTCCGACAAGTGGGAGGTTGCAAAGCCTCACGGCCTTGATGAAGATGGAGTAGGATGGAAGTAGGATGAAAAGCAAGACTTCTATAACCCTCACTGAGGGAGTGCTGAGAGAGGTGGACCTGCTGGCGGCTCAAGGGTCGAACCGCTCTCGGATCATCGAACAAGCGGTAGTGGAGTATCTGGAACGCCGCAAGCGGGCGGACCGTGAACGGCGAGATCTGGAAATCCTCAATCGTCATGCACAGGAGCTGAACGACGAGATGGAAGACATCCTTTCGTTCCAGGCTGACGTGTGAGGCGAGGGGATCTTTTTCGGGTTCGTCGCCCTGGTGGTGGTGACCCCAAGAAATCTCGTTGCTTCGTAGTGGTGAGTCGGCAGACCCTCATCGACTCCAACTTTTCCACCGTAGTCTGTGCTCCGGTCTATAGCCGCTACGATGGCCTCGTGACCCAGGTGGAAGTGGGGCCTAGAGAAGGACTGAAGCACGAGTCCAGCATCCATTGCGATGCTCTGGTGAGCCTGCCCAAGACCGTGCTCACCGACTTCCTTGGCAGCCTTTCCCGATTCCAACGAGTGGCCCTTGACCGAGCCCTCAGGATCGCCCTTGCGGTCGAAGATCCGGTCTGAGGTTCCCTACCCCGGATACCCCAACACCACCTCTCCCAGCCAGGTATTGAGCTCCTGGGCCACGAACCTGTGGCCGGCGGGGGAGTAGTGGTGCCAGATCTCGTCGAGGTAGAAGCTGCGGGCGGTGGGGCCTTGGGCGGCGAAGGCGGGGCGGAGGTCGAGGAAGGGGATGCGGCGGGCGGTGGTGAAGCGGGAGAGGATGTCCGAGACCTGGCCGTAGGCCTCTACCGCCGAGGCTTCGGTGAGCTCGCGCATCTCCGGCAGGAGCACGATGGCGAAGGCGCGGCCCTGACGGCGGGAATCTTGTTCCAGATCCCGCAGCATGGCGAGGGTCACCGCCATCAGCTCGTCCGCCTCCTGCGGCTCCGGGCCGGACGGGGGATCGGGGAGGATGACTCCGAAGGTGCGGGCCAGGGAGCTCTCCTGGAGCAGGAAGCGCAGCAGCAGGCTGCCCTCGACGATGGGGGCGCCGGTGGCGATCTTTTCCGGCACCGGCTGGCCCTCCACGACCACCTCTTCGCCATCGAGGCGGAAGACCGGCTTGCCGTAGCCGTTGGCGGTGCGGTTGCCGGCCATGCGCCAGATGTCGTCGGCGATGATCGCCACCAGCAGGAGGTCCGCATCCAGGGCGTCGCCGCGGCGCTGGTACCAGAGGTAGTCCTGGCCCACGGAGTAGCCCCCCTGCCCCATATTCACCGCCTGCACCCGGGGGTTGAGGCGTTCCAGCACCGCCGCGTAGGTGTCGTCGTCGCCGACGCCGTAGCCGAGGGTGAAGGAATCCCCCAGACACACCACCCGGTAGCGCCCCGGCGGCTTGCCGGTCAGATAGAGCTCGTCGCCGCGGAAGCCTTCGTCGTTGATGGTGATGGGGGCGCCGGGGCCGTAGAAGTCTTCGATGCGCTTGCCGGGGATGTGCACCCAGCCGAGCTCCGGGTCGTAGCGCGAGTGGGATTCTTCTTTGAACTCCGCCGCCGTGGGCTGCTCGGCGCGGAATCGCCGGTAGTCGGGGATCAGCCACAGCAGGCTCAGCAGGCCTTCCAGGAGCACCAGCGCGAGGAAGGCGGCGACGGTGGCGAAGAGGAGCTTCTTGCCGCGGGTCATGAGGTGGCCTCGGCGGTTGTGGAGGACGGAGTGGCGGAGTCGCCCCGGTTGCGACTCCGGCGGGCGGCGGCGGCCAGCAGGTAGATGGCCAGGGCCACCAGCAGCAGGGCCCGGAAGCCCACCACCATGGAGACGAATTCCAGCAGCCCGCCCACCACTGCCCCCACCAGGTTCCAGCCAAAGGCGCGGCCGGCGTGATCCCGGCCCTCGAAGAGCAGGGCGAAGCACACCGCGGCGAAGAAGATGGGGGCCCCCACCACCAGCACCGAGCCCATCACCCGACCGGCTCCGCTGAGGGCGAGAAGGGCATCCACCGGCACGGCAAAGGCCAGAACGAGAGTCACCACCAGGCCCGCGATGCCGACTTTCCAGGGCAGGGGGCGGAGCTGGGTCAGGACCGTGGCCAAGAGGATCATCAGCAGGATCGAGCCGAAGACCACCGCGCTGGTCAGCCAGGTGGCACCCCATAGGAGGTTGAGGGCGGTGACGGAGCGGGTTTGGAGCAGCATGAAGCCGACACCGAAGAGGAACATCTCCCAGTCGACGCCCCCGCGTCGCAGCAGAGAGTGGCGCATCTCCGGCGAGGCGGCGGCCACGGCGGCGAAGGAGACCAGCAAGAGCAGCCCCATGAGGCTGAGGTAGAAGCCGCCGATGGAGCGCTCCCGCAGATAGAGGAAGGGCCAGTCGTCGGTGGGCACCTCGAGGTGCGGCAGGGTCTCGCTACGGAAGGTCTCCGCCAGCTCCTGCCGCGGCTCCTGGCCGTAGTCGGCGAAGGCCGGGCCGGACATGAGCAGCGTGTTGAAGAGGCCGAAGTGGCGCTCCACCCGGAACGGGTATTGATCGAAGGTCAGCAGGTGGAGAGCGGTAAGGCGGTCGAGGATGTAGTCCTCGGAGACCATGAAATACATCACCAACCCGCCGTCCTCGGAGAGCAGCGCCCGGGCCGCCTCCAGACATTCGCGGGTGTAGACGAAATTGTCCAGCCGCACGTTGGACAGCGCCGACAGCCGGGTCATGGAGTCGAGGGTGCCGAAGACGATGAGGTCGTAGGGCTCGTCCGGGGAGGCCTTGTCCAGGAACGAACGGGCGTCGGTGTTGTAGACCGTCACCCGCGGCGAGCCGTAGGGGTCGTCGGGGTGCTCGCGGCGGCCGAGCTCGAGGATCGCCGGGTCGATCTCCACCGCGTCGACGTGCTCCGCACCCTCGTCCAGCAGCACCGAGACGTCGTTGCCGGTGCCGGCGCCGAGGACCAGGGCACGCCGCGGCGGGCGGTCGAGGAGCCGGAAGGGCAGGTGGTAGCCCTCCCGGGTGAGGCCGTGGCGCTCGCTGAGCACCGGGTCGGAGCGCTGCAGGCCGATGCCGTATTGGTGCAGCGAGCCGTTGGTCAGGACCCGCACGCCGTGGAGGTCGCCGCCGACCTCGCTGCGGATGGCGTAGTAGGGGCTGTAGACCTCGTTGCGCTCCGCCAACGCGATGCTGGCGATGACCGCCAGCGCTACCGCTGCATAGAGAACTGTGGCCCATCCTCGGCGGCGGAGGAAAAAGAGGGTTCCCACCACCAGGAAGGTGCCGAACCAGACCGCCGGGAAGGTGCCCAGGAAGCCGGCGGCGGTGAAGGCCAGCACTCCCAGCAGCGAGCCGGCGATATCCCAGCTATAACCCCACAAGGCGCTGGAGCGGCGGCGGAAGGCCTGTAGCCGCTCGCCCACGACCTGGCCCAGGGGGATGAAGGTGAAGGCGCTGAGGATGAACGCGGCGAGGATCGGCAGCCGCACCCCGGAGACCACCGGCGCGTCCTCCGGCAGGTCGTAGTAGAGCAGCCACAGATGCTCAGCGCCGGAGCTTTCGGTGAACACCACCTGCCCCAGAGCCAGCGCTGCCGCCACCAGCACCACCAGGGAGACGGGCCACAGGACGAGGAGCGAGCGCTTGCCGGTGCGCAAGCTCCCCAGGCCGAGACCGAGAAAAGCGCTGAGCAGGATCAGGTTGGGGAAATAGGCCAGAACCCGCACCTGGCTGGGTAGCCAGCGGATCAGGGCCAGCTCCTGGAACAGGACCACGAAAGAGGCGAAGAGCAGCTCCAGAGCCAATCGCCGCAAGGAGGGCTGGTCCGGCGATGGGGCTTCGCCGGAATGGGGCGCGGGAGCGAGGGTGTCCGGATGAGAAGTTGAATCCTGGCTCATGAGCACTGTACGGGCCGGAGGCGCGGTGGTTCCATTCCGCGAGCCCCGGGCTCCGATCCGCCGGGGAGTCTAGCAGCCATGTTCTTTGAATCGATTCTATGGCCCCGATCCTCCGCGGATTCGAGGTCGGTGGTACTCTTGAGCCGCGATCCCTCTGGCAATTTCTTGCGACGACGATGCCTGCGAACCCCGAGCCTCACCCCCAGCGTTCACTGCCGAGCTTCCCTCGTCGGAGCTGGCTCCGGCGCCGCGCCCATTTAGGATTCGGTGCTGCCGGGTTCGGGGTTGTCGGCATCGCTCTCGCTGCACTGGCTGCCCTCCTGCTCTTGGGGCCTACGGGCTGCAATCGGGCAGGCACCGCCCTCCGCGGGGCTCCCATCATCCTCATTTCCGTCGACACCCTGCGGGCGGATCGCCTACCCGCTTACGGATACGAGGGGGTCGAAACCCCCCATTTGGATGCTCTCGCTGCCGAGAGCCTGCTCTTCGAGAACGCTTACAGCCCGTGCCCGCTGACCTTGCCGTCCCACGCTTCGTTGCTCAGTGGTGTGATCCCGCCCCGCCACGGGGTGCGGGACAATCTGGGCTACCGCTTCGACGCCGACCGTCATCCGACCCTGCCGCAGCTGATCAAACAGGCCGGCTATACCACCGGTGCGGCGGTCTCCGCCTATGTGCTGCGCGGTGATACCGGTTTGGGACAGGCTTTCGACCACTACGACGATGCCATCGCCGTGCGCTCGGACCGGCCTTTGGATCGCCTAGAACGCCGCGGTCCTGCGACCGTGGAGGCGGCGGAGGAGTGGATTCGTGAGCGCGAGGACGAGCCCTTCTTCTACTTCCTCCATCTCTTCGAGCCCCACGACCCCTACGAGCCCCCGGAGCCCTACCGTAGCCGGTACCAGGACCCTTACGACGGCGAGATCGCCTGGACCGACGAGATCCTCGGCGGTTTCTTCGACTTCCTGCGGGAACAGGATCTCTACGACCGGTCGATGATCGTCTTCGTCTCCGACCACGGCGAGGGGCTGGGGGACCATGGGGAAGCTCGCCACGGGCTGCTCCTCTACCGCGAGGCGATCCACGTGCCGTTGATCGTCAAGCTGCCCAAGGGACGCCGCGGCGGCGTGCGGATCCAGCGCCCTGCCCAGCTGCTGGACATCATGCCGACGGTGTTGGAGATGCTCAAGATCGTGCCGCCGGGACAGTTGGAAGGCACCTCGCTGCTCGAGCTGGCGGGACCCGGCGGCGCCGAGCTGGACCAGCGGCGGGTGTTCAGCGAGACCCTCTACGGGCGCATCCACTACGGCTGGGCGGAGCTGCGCTCGCTCATTGGCTCGCGCTTCCACTACATCGAATCCCCCAACCCGGAGCTCTTCGACATCGTCGAGGATCCGGAAGAGACCCGCAACGTTTTGGAGGATGAGCGCCGCGCCTTCTTCGAGCTGCGGCGGGAGCTGGAGAAGCTCCCCTCGGGCTTCGAGGCGCCGGCGCCGGCGGATCCGGAGGAAGCGGCCCAGCTGATGGCCTTGGGTTATCTGGCCGCTGCGGCGCCGGAGACCGACGGGCCGCGGCCGGATCCGAAGGAGAATCTGCACATCGTCGACGCGGTACAGCGGGCGGTGGATCTGCGGGCGGAGGGAGACTTCGAGCAAGCGGTGGCGGAGCTGGAGAAGCTCCTGGCCAGCAACCCGGAGGTGCAGGACGCTCACCTGCTGCTGGCGCCGGCGCTCCGCGCCCTGGGGCGTTACGACGACGCCCTGGCGGCGAGCCGGCGAGCGCTGGCGGTGCTGCCCACCCTTGAGCCGCTGATCTCTTTGGAGATGGCGGAGATCTACCTCGCCCAGGGCCAGCCCCAGCAGGCGGCGGCCCAGGCGGCTCTGGGGGAGAGCGCTGACGCCGCCCGCAGCCACGAGCTACGCGCCCGGGCGGCTTTGGCCCAGGGAGATCTGGCCAACGCGTTGGTGGAAGCCCGCCGAGCCCTGGGGGCCTCGCAGCCGCCGCGGCTTCCCAGCCTCTTGCTCACCGCGGAGATCTATCTGCTGCGGGAGGATTTCCCCTCCGCCCTCGGCTTGCTGGACCGCGCCCGGCAGCGCATCGCCCAGGGGGAGAGCCCGCCGATTCCCAACCTCCAGGCCAAGCGCGGCGACGCTCTAGCGCGGCTCCAGCGCTACGACGAGGCCGAAGCCGCCTTCGAGGACGAGATCCGCCTCTTCCCGCGCAACCCCCAGCCCTATGCGCAGCTAGCCCTCCTCTACGCCGCCACCCGCCGCTTCGAGCGCATCGAGCCGCTGATGGAACGCATGGTGGAAGCCCGCCCGGACCCGGCGACCTACCGCCTCGCCGCCGACACGCTGGAACGCTTGGGGAACGCCGAAGGGGCGGACAAGTGGCGCCAGCGGGCGGAGGCCGAGGGCGGCCGCTGACTCGCTCCAGCGTGCGAGCAGGAAGGATTGGGGTCTCGGCACCTCCGCCCGGGGATCCAATCCCCGGGCTACTCAGGTCCCGCCAGCTCCGCTGGCTCCGGAGGGAGGATGTGGTGAAGCAGGTTCTGCGAGCCGGATTTTCCTGGTTCCCTGGTTCCCATGCTCTAGCGTGGGAACCAACTACGCTGAGTTACGCGTTGATGCCGAGGCCCCGCTCCAGCGGGGCGCGCTGGTGTTCGTCGTGAGATCTCCCTGACGAGCCTGACTCCTCCCCCGCCCCCGACGCTGGAGCGTCTCCCCTGGGTTCCCACGGTGGACCGTGGGAACGAGGAGAAGGTGGGCTGGCGCCCACCATTTCGATGGAAAACCGACTCAGGGCCCCGCCGCCTGAATCTCCCGGCCCAGCTGCTCCGCCATTCCGGGAGCCAGCTGGGTGAGGGCCTGGTATTGCTCGATGGCGCCGTTGCGGTCGCCGGTGCTGAGCAGGCCCAGGCCGAGGAAGAAGCGGGCCTGAGGTAGGCCCGGGGCGAGGCGCACCGCCCGGCGCAGCAGGGTGACGGCGTCGCCTACCTGGCCCAGATCCGCCAGCACGGTGGCGTAGTTGGTCAAGGTCTGGGGATTGTCGGGATCGAGCTCCACCGACCGCCGGAAGGCCGCCGCCGCCTCGTCCAGGCGGCCCTGGGCGGCGAGCACCTGGGCGCGGTTGGCGTGGGCGCTGGCGTAGTCCGGGTCGAGCTCCAGAGCCCGCCGGTATTGCTCCAGCGCCGCGGCTAGATTGCCGCTTTGGGCCAGAGTGCTGCCCAGATTGTTGTGGGCCTGGGCGCCGCCGCCCTCTTCGACAGCCCTACGCAGCACCGCCGTCGCTTCGTCGAGCTGCCCCGCCGCAGCCAGGGCTTCCCCCAGATTGATGGCGACCTGAGTGCGCCGGGGCTCCAGCTCCAGGGCTCGGCGGTAGCTTGCCGCCGCCTTCTCCGGCTGACCGCGGCGCAGCTGGGCGAGGCCCAGATTGTTGTGGGCTTCGCTGTACGCCGGCCGGGTTGCCACCGCCGCTTCGAGGAGCGGCACCGCCTTCTCCGGCTGGCCGCGTTCGGTGTAGGCGGCGCCGAGATTGTTCTGCAGCAGGTAATTGTCCTCGGTCACCGCGATGGAGCGCTCGAAGAGAGTGAAGGTGTTCTCCCAATAGGCCGCCTGGAGGAAGGTCAGCCACCCCAGCACCGCCAGCACGATGGCGCACCCGGCCAGCACCGCCGGGCGCAGCGGCGGCCTGCGAGCCGCCAGCTCCGTCAGAGCGCCGGCCAGCAGGATCCCCAGACCGATGGACGGCACGTAGGTGTAGCGGTCGGCGATGGCCTGGCCGCCCACCTGCACCAGTCCGACCACCGGCACCAGGGTGCCCAGGAACCACAGCCAGCCCAGGGCCAGCCACGGCCGCTGCCGGCGCCACAACCAGGCGCCGGCGGTGACCGCCGCCAGCAGTACCAGAGCCAGTAGCGCCTGCCACACCGGCGGCACTTCGTGGAGGGGGTAGTAGAGGGAGAGATCCTGAGGCCAGAAAAGCTTGCCCAGGTAGCGCAAATACCCCACGGCGGCGTTGGAAAGGCGGCCCCAAAGTCCCAGGGCTTCGAAGCTCTCCACCGCTCCGCCGGCCCGTTGCGCTGCCAGGGTGATGGCGGAGGAGGCGGCGGTGAGGGCGAAGAGGGGGAGCTTTTCCAACACCAGACCCCAGAGGGATTTGTTTTCCAGCGCCTCCTTGGACGCCGGACCGGGAAGCACCGCTTCGCCTGCCGTCTCGAAGCCCCGCAGCCGCCGTAGCGGCCAAGCGTCGAGGAGGAGCAACACGAAGGGCAGGGTGACCAGCATGGGTTTGGCCATCAGCCCCAGGGCGAAGGCTGCGAGCAAGGCCCCATAGCGCCCCGCCGAGGGCCGCTCCACCCAGCGCAAATAGGCGAGGAGGGTGAGCAGCCAAAAGGCGGTGCTCAGCACATCCTTGCGCTCCGACACCCAGGCCACGGACTCCACGTGGGTGGGGTGGAGGGCGAAGAGAGCGGCGATGAGGAACGCTGCCCAGCGATGACCGAAGAGCCGTAGGAAGACCCAGAAGAGGAGCAAGGTGTTGAGGGCGTGGAGCAGGACGCTGACCCCGTGGTGGGCGCCGGCGTCTAAGCCGAAGAGCTCGACGTCGAGCATGTGACTGAGCCAGGTCAGGGGATGCCAGTTGGCAGCCTCGAAGCTGGTGAAGGCCCAGGCGACGCCCTCACCGCTCAGGCCCTGGCGCACCATGGCGTTGGCGGTGACGTATTGGTCGTCATCGAGCTTGATGAAGTCGTGATCGAGGGTTTGGAGGTAGGGCACTGCTGCGGCCAGGAGCAGGACCAGGATCAACGCCCAGACGGGCGCCCTGGAGGCGCTACCGGGGGAAGGGCTGGTCGAAACGGCAGCTCTGGCGGCACCGCGGCGGTCGGCGGAATTCTTCTTGGCTCGTCCCATGGGGGCTGATTGTACGCGCTAGTCCGAACGGTGGCGCAGACGCAGGGGCATTTCGGTGACCTGTCGCAGCTCCTCCCTCATCGCTGGTTCTTCGCCGTCGGCCTCCGCCGCTCGCGCGTACCAGGCGGCCAGGGGCGAGGCGCTGACGCCGTGGGCGACCACGCTCAGCAGCACCGTCAGCATCACCACCGTCACCACCTCGCCGTGGTTGTTCTGGCCCATTCCTTCGAGCACCAAGAGGGCGAAGAGGATGGAGGCGATACCCCGCGGCCCGAACCACCCTAGGAAACCCACCGTCGCCGGCTTGAGGCCTTTGCCCAGAAGCGCCAGGGCGACCGGCACCATGCGGATGACGGTCAGGCTGAGGATGGCGTAGAGCACCGCCCGCCAGCTCAGGTCGCGCAGCGCTTCGGGCACCATCAGGGCTCCGAAGGCGGAGAAGATGAGCAGCGAGAGGAGCTGCCCCTCGGCCTCCGCGAACTCCTCCACCTCGTGGCCCGAGTGGGAGACATTGCCCAGGGTCAGGCCGGCGCAAAAGGCGGCGATGAAACCGTTGCCCCCCAGCAGCCCGGCGACGGAGAAGGCGAGGAGGGCCAGGGCCAGGGCGGAGAGATCCTGGAAGACCTTGCTCATCCAGCCCCGGCGGCGGGCCAGGTCCAGAACTTTGCCGCCGCCGTAGCCGCAGGCCACTCCCACCAGCGGCCCCACGGTGAGCTGGAGGGTGATGAAACGTACCCAATAGCTCACCGTATGAACTTCGTTGGTGGCGCAGGCGATGGAGAAGAAGATCAAAACCACCGGCAGGGCGATGCCGTCGTTGAGACCGCTCTCCACGTTGAGCGTCTGGCGAATTCTCACCGGCACCCTGGGACTGCTCACCACCGCCTGGCCGAGAGCGGCGTCGGTGGGGGCCAGCACCGCCGCCAGCAGGGCCGCTTCCCAGATGCTCCAGTCGGGGAAGAGCAGCGTTGCCACCGCGGCGCCGGCGACCAGCGTCAGGGGCATGCCCACCGCCAGCAGCCGGGTCGGCAGATCGTGCTCCCGGCGTAGCAGGCTCAGATCGATGCGCACCGCATCGGTAAACAGAATCACCACCAGGGTCAGCTCTGCCAGCAGGTGCAGCATCTCGTGGCCTTCGCTGATGGGCCCCAGGCCGAGTCCCACGTCGCTGATCAGCAGTCCCAGAGCGACGAAGGCGATGGGTGGGGTCAGGATGCCGCGCTGAAAGCGCTGCGAGAAGATCCCGAAGGCCAGGACCCCGAGGGCCAGGATCGAAAAGGTGAGATTGTTCATGACGGCTTATCCTAACGGCCAGGCCAGACCTGTCGACGCCGTGGCGGAGAGGGGGCCTGGAGATCCGCTCCCGGGACCCCCTGTGCTAGCATCCTCGGCTACCATGAAGAGGAGCACCCGGCCGTCCGGCCGCCGTTGTCACCGGCTCCGTCCAACCCCTTCCAGCTCCCCGCTGCCGACGCTTTCTCGGGCATTGTTCGCCTGGGCTGTGTGCGCCGCCTTCGCCGGGGTGCTGGCGGGCTGCGCCGAGGCGCCGCCGGAGGCCACCGACCCCCGCCCAGCCCCCCCGTCGGCTGATGCCGACGATCTCTTCGTCGACCGCGCGGCGGAGGCGGGGCTCGACTTCGTGCATTTCAACGGCATGAGCGGCGAGCTCTACTTTCCCGAGATGACCGGCGCCGGCGCCGCCCTCCTGGACTACGACGGCGATGGCGACCTGGACGTCTACCTGGTTCAGGGAAGTCCCCTGCCGGCGGATTTGCCCATGAGCGAGCTCCTGCTGCCGCCGCGGCACCCCGCTCCTTTCACCGACCGGCTCTACCGCAACGACTCCACCCGTAGCGATTCCGGCAGCGAGCTGCGCTTCACCGACGTCACCGCCGAGGCCGGTGAGCTCTCCGGCGGCTACGGCATGGGCGCCGCCACCGGCGACTTCGACAACGACGGTTGGACCGACCTCTATGTCACCAACCTGGGCTCCAACTCGCTGCTGCGCAACCGCGGCGACGGCACCTTCGAGGATGTCACCGCCGCTGCCGGGGCGGACGACGACCGCTGGAGCCTGGTGGGCTTGTTCTTCGACTATGACCGCGACGGCTGGCTGGATCTCTACGTCGGCAACTATGTCGATTTCACCCTCGCCGGTCACAAGACTTGCCTGGACGCCGCCGGCGCACCGGATTATTGCGGCCCGGCGGCCTACCGCCCGGAGCCCGACCGGCTGCTGCGCAACCGCGGGGACGGCACCTTCGAGGACGTCACCGCCAACGCCGGCCCCGGCAGAGACCCCGGCAGCACCCTCGGGGCGGTGGCGGCGGATTTCGACCGCGACGGCTGGCTGGATCTCTACCTGGCCAACGACCAGATGCCCAACCAGCTGTGGATGAATCGGGGCAATGGCAGCTTCGAGGAGACCGGCCTGGTGGGCGGTGCGGCGGTCAATGGCGACGGCCAGCCTGAGGCGAGCATGGGGGTGGATGCCGGGGACTACGACAACGACGGCGACGAGGACCTCTTCATCGCGCACCTGGCGCGGGAGACCAACACCCTCTACCTCAACGACGGCACCGGCATCTTTGAGGACGCCACCACCCGCACCGGCCTGGCATCCCCGAGCTGGCAGAACACCGGCTTCGGCACCGGCTGGTTCGACTACGACCTGGA
The DNA here is from genome assembly GCA_034211275.1 of Acidobacteriota bacterium. Classification (NCBI taxonomy): domain Bacteria; kingdom Pseudomonadati; phylum Acidobacteriota; species Acidobacteriota bacterium. The sequence goes on along the minus strand of JAXHTF010000041.1, from coordinate 24,064 downwards.
TGGCCTGCTGGACCTGCTGGTGGTCAACGGCGAGGTCAAGCTGATTCCCGAGCAGGTTCAGGCCGGGGAAGTGCTGCCCCTGCGTCAGCCGGATCAGCTCTACCGCAACCTGGGAGAGGGGCGCTTCGAGGAGGTCACGGAGCAAGCCGGCGCCGCCCTCACCACCCCCACCGTCGGCCGCGGTGCCGCCTTCGGCGATCTCGACGGCGACGGCGACGAGGACGTGGTGGTCGTGGACAACGGTGCACCGGCGCGGCTGCTGGAGAACCGCGGCGGGGACGGCGCCCACTGGATCGGACTGCGCCTGCTCACTGCTGCGGGGCGGGACGCGCTGGGAGCCTGGGCGGAAATGGTGCGCTCCGACGGGGTGGTTTTGGGGCGGCGGGTGAGCACCGCCGGCAGCTACGCTAGCGCCGGGGATCCGCGGCTGCACTTTGGCCTTGGGAGCGGCCTTGGGAGCGGCCCGGGGAGCGGCCCGGGGAGTGGCCTGGGGAGCCTCGATGAGAACCCTGTCCGGGAGGTGCGGGTGCGCTGGCCGGACGGCTCTTGGGAACGCTTCGGGGCGCCAGAGCTGGACGCTTACACGGTGCTCGAGCAAGGCAGTGGGGAGCTCGTGGATGAGCTTGCTGGGGGTGGCTCGTGAGTTCTTGCCCCACGACTTTCTCTGAGGTTTGGAGGTTCTCCGTCCTCTGGCTCTTGGCTCTGGCCCTCGCAGCCTGCGGCGGCGACCCGATGGAGGAGCTCGGCCTGGAGCCCGTGCCGGAGCCGGCGGTGGAGCGCATGGAGCCGGCGGTGCGAGAGCAGCTGAAGGAGCGCCGCCAGGCGGTGGACGAGCTGCTGGAGCAGAACGAGTCAGAGCCAGCCCGGCTGGCCCGGACCTATGGTGAGTTGGGCGCCGCCTACCACACCTATGAGCACCTGGAGGCTGCCGCGGCGGCCTTCCGCAACGCTCGCCAGCTAGCGCCGGCAGAGCCCCGCTGGGCGTATTTTCTCGGTCTCGTCTACAAGGCTCAGGGACGTACGGAGGCGGCGGCGGAGCAGCTGCAGACGGTCCTGACCCGGCGCCAGGACTATCTGCCGGCATGGATCCAGCTCGGAGAGGCGCAGCTCCAGGCAGGGGATGCGCAGGCCGCCGCCGAGAGCTTTCGTCAGGCGGTAGAGCTGAACGCCGACAGTGCCGCTGCACGCTACGGCCTGGGCCGGGCGGAGCTGGCTCGGGACGATGCGGCGGCGGCGGTGGAGCAGTTGGAGGCAGCGCTGAAGCTGGAGCCGGCGGCCACCGCGGTGCACTATCCCCTGGGCCAGGCCTACCGCAAGCTGGGGGATGGGGAGAAGGCAGCGGAGCATCTGGGCGCTCGGGGGCCCACCACCACCACGCTCCCGGATCCTTGGCTGGCGGAGGCGCGTTCGGAGGCCGCCGGGGCGGGAGTGCACCTCCAGCGCGGTGGCCAGGCGACGGTGGCGGGGGATCTGGAAGCCGCCGCTGAGTCCTACCGCCGGGCCGTCGAGGCGGACCCGGGGAACGCCGCCGCTCGCCAGAGCTTGGGGGCGGCGCTGGCGCGGCTGGGGGATGGCGAGGGGGCGCGGGAACAGCTGCTGCGAGCTCAGGAACTGGATCCCGACAACCCGGTGCTGCACTACAACCTGGGGCTGGTCTACCAGGGCATGGGCGATTTGGACGGCGCCCTCCAGGAGCTGCGCCGGGCGGTGGAGCTCGACGGCTCGCAGGACGACTTCCGCCGCGCCCTTGCCGAGCTCCACGAGCGCCGGGGAGAGCTGGAGCAGGCCTTGGAGCAATACGAAGCTCTCCTCGCCCGCAGCCCTCAGGATCTGCTCAGCCGTCATCGGCGGGCCGAGCTGTGGGCCGCCGCCGGCCGGGGGGACGAGGCGGTAGAGGATCTTCGCCGAGCGGTGGAGCAGGCGCCGGAAAGCCTGGAGGCTCGGCTCTCCCTGGCCGCCATTCTCGCTCGCGCCGGACGTCTCGACGAGGCCCGGCGAGCCGTGGAGGAAGCGCTGCCGAGAGCTCAGGACGACGCCGGCCGGGCTCGGGTCTACGCTCTCGAAGCTCAGGTAGAGCGCGGTCGCGGCCGGGATGCCGCCGCCGTCGAGGCTTATCGGAGGGCGCTGGAGCTCAATCCTCAGCTCAACGCCACGCGGCTGGCGCTGGCGGCGTTCCAGGGCGAACGGGGGGAGTACGGCGAGGCCGCCGAGCTCTTTGCCGAGGTGCGGCGGCAGAATCCATCGGAGACCATGGCCTGGCTCGGAGAAGTCACCGCCCTGACCCTCGGCGATCGGCGGGCTCAGGCTCGGCGCACTCTCGAGGAGGCCATCTCGGCCTTGCCCAACAACGTCCACCTTGCCCACGCTTTGGCCCGCCTGCTGGCCACTAGCGGTGAGGTCTCCGGCGAAGACGCCCGCCGAGCTTTGGCCCTGGCCCAGGCGGCGATGGAAGAGTCCCAGACCCTGGAGCGGGGGGAAACCCTGGCCCTGGCCCTGGCCGCCGCCGGCCGCTACGACGAGGCTCTGGCGCTTCAGGAGCAGCTCCTGGCGGCGGCGCGGCGGGAAAGCCTGACGGATCTGGCGGACCGACTCGAAGCGGATGCGGAACGCTATCGACAGGGGCGGCGCAGCGTCCTGGTGGAGGGCTCGCCGTGAGCCTGTCGGGGAGGCTGGCGATCCTCTGCGCAGTCTTCGCTCTGCTCACCGCCTGCGGCGAGGCTGGGCTCGAGGGCGGCGGCGGTCCCGGAGAAGGACGAGCAGGGGATGACGAGCCGGAGCTCGGTCTCTTCCGGGAAGTCGCTCCGCAGAGCGGCTTCGACTTTCAGCACGTCAACGCTATGACCGGCGCCTATCGCTTCGCCGAGATGATGGGCCCCGGGGGCGCCATGGCGGATGTGGACGGCGACGGGGATCTCGATCTCTATCTGGTGCAGGGAGCCCGGCTGGACGAAGAGCGGGAGCTGTTGGCGCCGTCTCCCTACGCCGAGCCCCTCACCGACCGGCTCTACCTCAATCGGCTGGAGGAGGGCGAGGGCCTGCGCTTCCAGGATGCCACCGACAGCCTGGGGGTGGCGGTCACCGAGCACGGTATGGGGGTGGCGGCGGGAGACTACGACAACGACGGCGACGTCGACCTCTACATCACCAGCTTTGGTCCCAACCGCCTGCTGCGCAATCGGGGCAACGGAACCTTCGACGATGCCACCGAGGCAGCCGGCGTCGGAGAGCTACGTTGGAGCGTGCCGGCGGTCTTCTTCGACTACGACGGTGACGGCTGGCTCGATCTCTTCGTGGGCAATTACGTCGGGCTGTCGGCAGGCAACGAGAAGGCTTGCTACGCCGACACCGGGACGCGGGATTATTGCGGCCCGGCGGCCTACAACCCGGAGGCGGACCGCCTTTTCCGCAACCGTGGGGACGGCACCTTCGAGGATGTCACCGGCACCGCCGGCCTGCTGACGGCTTTCGGCCCGGCGCTGGGAGCGATTACCGGCGACTTCGACGGCGACGGCCGCCTCGACCTCTACGTCGCCAACGACGGTGCCGCCAACCAGCTGTGGCTCAACCAGGGGAACGGCAGCTTCCGTGACGAGGCGCTCCTCGCCGGGGTGGCGGTGAACGCCGACGGCATGGCGGAGGCGAGCATGGGAGTGGTGGCGGCGGATTTCGACGGCGACGCCGACGAAGACCTCTTCCTCACCCACCTCAACCGCGAGACCAACACCCTTTACCTCAACGACGGTCGTGGCCTGTTCGAAGACCGCTCTCGGGTCTCGGGCCTCGGCGCCGCCAGCATCGAGGTCACGGGATTCGGGGCCGGGGCTCTGGACTATGACAACGACGGCCTGCTGGACGTGCTGTCGGTCAACGGTGCGGTGAAGATTCTGGAGAGCCAGCAGGCCGCCGGGGATCCCTATCCGCTACGTCAGCCCAACCAACTCTTCCTCAATACCGGTCCCCGGGACCTCGGTGGCGTCGGCTTCGTCGAGATCGCCGCCCAACGAGCGGGCCGCAGCTTCCAACGCTCGGAGGTCAGCCGCGGTGCCGCCTTCGGCGATGTCGACAACGACGGTGATACCGACGTGCTGGTGGTCAACAGCAATGCACCGGCGCGGCTGTTGATCAACCAACACGGCAACCGCAGTCCGTGGATCGGCCTCGACCTGCGCACCACCGGTGGACGGCACGCTCTGGGAGCCTGGGTCGGAGTCTTCGTGGCGGATCGTCCGGCGGTCTGGCGTCGGGTGCGCACCGGCGGCAGCTACGCCTCCGCCAATGATCCCCGCGTGCTGGTCGGTCTCGGCGGCGCGGGAGACGTCGAGGGGGTCGAGGTGCATTGGCTGGCCGGAGGCGTGGAGGTTTGGCCAAGCCTGGAGCCGGGGCGCTACCACACACTGATTCGAGGCCAAGGCCAGCCGGCCGGTGAGGGCTCTCCTTCGAGGACGCCGTGAGGAGCTCTACCTCTCGCAACGGGATCGCCCGTTGGGGCTGCATACTCGCTGTCCTGGCCGGCCTCATGGGCTGCGCTGAACGTTCCAACGAGCCAGCCCCGGCTGGCGATCCGGCGGTTCCGGCGAGGATGGAAGCAAGCGGTGTGGCCGATTCCACAGCTCCTCCGCTGGAGGGGATGGATCCGGCGGTGCGTCGGCAGTTGGGAGCCGCCGCGGAGGCGGTGGAAGCGGCGCGGCGCGGTGGAGAGAGCGAGCTGGCGGCCGCCTACGGCGAGCTGGCCATGACCTACCACGCTTACGATTTGTGGGACGGCGCGGCGGCGGCTTACGAGCAGGCTGCGGAGCTCGATCCCCAGGAGCCCCGATGGTTCTACCTGCGGGCGTTGGTGCAGGAAGAGCGGGGAGAGCTGGAAGGGGCACGGGGATCTTTGCAGCAGGTGCTGGCGCTCTCGTCGGACCACGTGCCGGCGCTGGTGGCCCATGGCCGTCTGCTCCTCGCCCTAGGCGACCGGGGGAAAGCTCGGGAGCAGCTGGAGCGGGCCTTGGAGCTCCAGAGTGAGCACGCCGGGGCTCTCTTCGAGCTGGGTCAGCTGGCGCTGGAGGAGGGGGATGCCGAAGCCGCCGCGGGACGCTTCCGGAGTCTTCTGGAGCTTCAGCCCCGGGCATCCATCGTGCACTATCCGCTGGCCCAGGCCTATCGAGCCCTGGGGGACCTGGAGCGCGCTCGCCGGCACCTGGAGGAGCGGGGGAGCGAGCGCTTCGTGGTCGAGGATCCCTGGCTCGAAGAGGTCCGCGCTCACGCCACCGGCGCCTCCTCCCACCTCGCCCGCGCCGGCTTCGCCTGGCGCGAGGGACGCATGGAGGATGCGGTGCGGGAGTATCGTCGGGCCCTGGAGGCGGATCCCGGCAACCTTACGGCGCGCCGGGACCTGGCCTTCGCCCTGGCCGAGGCCGGGCGCCCGGACGAGGCGTTGGGCGAGCTGCGCCGGGCTCTGGCTGCCCAGCCGGACCAGGCCCTGTTGTACTACGCAGCCGGCGAGTTGGAACTGCGTCAGAGGCGCCCGCAGGAAGCTCTGCCGCGGCTTCGCAAGGCGGTGGAGCTGGATCCCGACTTCGAGGATGGCCGCTTCGCTCTCGCCCGGGCACTGCTGGCCCTCGGCCGGGAAGAGGAGGCAGTGCCCCATTTGCGGGCAGTGCTCGCCATCGACCCCCACCGGCTGGCGGCCCGGCGAACTCTGGCCGTGGTGCTCGCCCGTCTGGGCCGCTTGCAGGAGGCCAAGGAGCAGCTGGCCTTGGCGGTAGCCACGGACCCGGACGATCTGGAGCAGCGGGCGGAGCTGGCGCGACTGGCGGAGACGCTGGGAGATCGTGCCACTGCCGAAGAGCAGTATCGCGAGCTCGAAGCCCGCAAACCCTGAACGCACTTGTTGGTTGCATGGTGGGCTGGCTCATCAAGAATGGTTCGCCAAGGATGCGCGGTCTCAACGCCTCCGCCCCGGGATCAATCCCGGGGCTACCCAGTACACCGCCGGATGAATCCGGCTCCCAGATCTTGCTCACCTACACTCTCCCTTCCGGAGCCAGCGGAGCTGGCGGGGCCTGAGTAGCCCGGGGATTGGATCCCCGGGCGGGGTTGGTTCGGCGACTCAAGCTAGCTACCGGCGCAACGGTCTCCTTGGAGCTTCCCTCCCTCCTGCCAGGAGCTCCGAAGGGATTGCTATAGTCCCCGCTGATGAGCAATAGACCCTTCTTCCAGTCCGCCCTCATTCTTTTCCTCAGCCTCGGTCTTCTCTCCGCCGCCTGTGGTGACCGCTCGGCGGAAGAACGCCCTGCCGGTGACTCGGCGAACGAGCAAGAAACGGCCTCTCCGCAAGCATCCCCGAGAACCGCTCGAGAGGAGGGAGTGCGCGAGGAGATGGAAGAGATCTGCCGCCGGCTCCAGGACAGCGACCAGCGCTATTTCGGCCTGCGCCCCGCGGAGGAGTTGCAGCGGCGGCTCCAGGCGCCGGGGCTCGATGGAGCGACGGAGCTGGAGCTGCGCCGCCGGCTGGGGCGGGAGCTGATCGAGCTGGGCAAGCCGCTGGAGGCGGTCGAGGAGCTGGAGACGGCCTTGGCGCTGGCCCAGAAGACCAACGCCCCGCGGGAGGCCCGCCTCGATCTGGTGGCCCTGACCGGTCTCGCGCACCTTCAGGCCGCCGAGGACGTCAACTGCATCGGCCACCACACCTCCGCCAGCTGCATCCTGCCGGTGTTGCCGGAGGGCGTCCACCCGCTGCCGGACCATGCCCGGCGCGCCGGCGACTATTTCCAGGCTTTTCTCCAGGAAGTGCCCCGCAGCGTCCAGACCGCCTGGCTGCTCAACCTGTCGCGGATGGTCTCCGGGGATTTTCCGCAGGGTGTGCCGGAGCCCTACCGGCTCTCGGAATCCACCTTTGCCAAGGCTCAGCTGCCGGGGGAACCGGGCCGCTGGGTGGATCGCGGTCCGGAGCTGGGAATCAATGCTTTGGATCTCGCCGGCGGAGCGGTGATGGAGGATCTGGACGGCGACGGTCTGTTGGACCTGGTGACCTCCACCTCGGATCCCTGCGATCACCTCAAGGCCTTCCGCAACGACGGCCACGGCGGCTTCGAGGACGTCACCCGCGCCTGGGGGCTGGATGAGCAGCTGGGCGGGTTGAATCTGGTTCAGGCGGACTACGACGGCGACGGGGCGGTGGATCTGCTGGTGCTGCGGGGAGCCTGGCTCTTCGAGCAGGGGCGCATCCGCAACTCTCTGCTGCGCAACCGGGTGCAGGAAACCGGGCGTTTCGAGGACGTCACCCGCTCCGCCGGCCTGGCGGAGCCCGCGGTGCCCACCCAAACCGCCGCCTGGGCGGACTACGACGGCGACGGCGACCTGGATCTCTACGTCGGCAACGAGGCGCTGGAGCCCAACCTCTACCCCTCCCGGCTATGGCGCAACGACGGCGCGAGCTTCACCGACGTCACCGAGGCCGCCGGCGTCGCCAACCGGCGCTTCGCCAAGGGCGTGACCTGGGGCGACTACGACGACGACGGGGATCCGGACCTCTACGTCTCCAACTTCGGCCCCAACCGTCTCTACGAGAACCGCGGCGACGGCACCTTCGAGGATGTGGCGGCCGCCGCCGGGGTGTTGCAGCCGGAGGGCAACAGTTTTGCCAGCTGGTTCTTCGACTACGACAACGACGGCGACCTGGATCTGCTGGTGGCGGACTACAACGGCCCCGGCATCAAGGTCGCGGCGCATTTCTTCGGCGTTCCGGTGCCCGACGGCCAGCCGCTGCTCTACCGCAACGACGGTGGCCGATTCACCGAGGTTTCCCGCAGCGTAGGCATCGAGCAGCCGATGCTGCCCATGGGCTCGAATTACGGCGACGTGGACAACGACGGCTGGCTCGACTTCTACATCGGCACCGGCGATCCGGAGTTCGAGAGCCAATTCCCCAACATTCTGCTGCGCAACACCGGTGGCCGCTTCGAGGATGTCACCTACAGCGGCGGCTTCGGGCACGTGCAGAAGGGCCACAGCGTGGCGTTCGGCGACGTGGACAACGACGGCGACCAGGATCTCTTCGAGCAGCTCGGCGGCTTTTACCCCGGCGACGCCTTTGGCAATGCGCTCTTCGAGAATCCCGGTGGTGAAGGCCTAGACAGCACCGGCCATTGGATCACCCTCCGTTTCGAGGGCAAGAAGGCCAACCGCCACGCTGTCGGCGCCCGGGTAGAGGCGCGAGTCCGCAACCAGGATGGTTCGGTGCGTTCGGTCCACGCATTGGTGGGCACCGGTGGTTCCTTCGGCGGCAACAGTCTCCAGCTAGAGCTCGGCTTGGGCGCCGAAGCGGTAGCCGTCGACCGGCTCATCGTGCGCTGGCCCGGCAGTGGAACGGTGCAGGAGCTCGCCGTCCCGGCTTTGGATCGCTTCTATCGGCTGGTGGAAGGGGAAGAGCTGGAGGCGCTGGAAGTGCCTCGGATTTCCCTCGGCGGCTGATGGGCTGGCTGGTTCTGCGAAGGGTCGAGGCGAGAAACTTCAAGACATAAAAAAAGGGGACGGCCGAAGCCGCCCCCCTTTCTCGCGAAGACGTTCGCGAATCGGATCTTAGAAGCGGATACCCGCGGAGATCCGGTACTCGCGAGGAGTCACGAAGTCTTCGTTGTTCTGCGGATTACCAAGGTTCGCCGGACGGGTGAAGGTGGTCGGAAGACCATCGGCATCCGTCGGGCCGCCGAAGTTCGCACCAACGGTCTGGAAACCGTCGATCACGCTGTCGTCGTCGAAGACGTTGCGCATGTCGAACTTCACCCAAGTCTCCAGAGACCTCCAGATGGGCAGGGAGTAAGTAGCCGCGAAGTCCACGGTCGTGGAGCTCTCGAACTCCTCAGTTCCCCGCTCACCGAAGAAGAGCGTCTGGGTGGTCGGCAGACCACGGTAGCCCGGGTTGGCCGCGCGCTGCTGGTCGGTAAGAGGAACACGAGTCGCGCTCAGGCTGTAAGTCGGAGCGGAGTCGTAGTTGAGCAGCAGGCTGAGGCCAACGTTGCCGGCCCGGCCGAGGCCCAGGTTGTAGGTGGTCCACAGGCGGACACGGTCTTCCTGGAAGTCGTTCAGACGACCCTCGGGGAAGTGACGGTCCTTGTTGAACACCTCAGGGTAATCACCGAAGGTCGACGAGGAGCCAGGGGTGTTGGTGCCCTCACCCTCGAAGTTACCGTCGTTGGTGATCTGGTGGGTCCAGTGACCCTCGACCTGCCAGTTGTTGGTGATGCGGTAGCGGCCCTGCAGCTGCAGACCCTGGTAGTCACGCACCGGAGCGCTGGTGTTCGAGAACACCTGACGATCAGCGACCTGGTTGCCGATGGGGGTAACCACCGTCACCGGGTTCAGCGGATCGTTGATGAAGTCCTCGACGAAGTCGCTGGTGCTGCGGTCGGTGTAGGTCAGCTTGAGGTAGCCGCCCCGGCCGATCTCAGCGCCGGCGGAGAAAGTGATCTCCTCGACGACGGGCGAGTTGATGCCCTCGTCGTAGAACACGTTCTGCAGCGGGAAGACCGCGTTGTAGGGCACGTAGTTGTTCAGGTCGAAGCCCGGAGCGAAGTCGAGACCCACGCCTTCGGGACCGTCGTAGAACAGACCGATGTAATCGGGAGTACCCACGTTGGTGTTGTTCGCGAACTGAGCCTCGGAGTACTTACCAGCGTACTCGGCGTAGGTCAGGTCGAACTTGTACTTGCCGTCACCGCGCACGTCATAGGACGCGGCCAGACGCGGCACGAAGGCGTCCGCGTCCACCGGCTGCACGCCACCGGTGGCGGTTCCGTCCACCTGCTCGTAGCGAGCGCCGATGTTGAAGGACCAGTGGTCGTTGAAGTTCCACTTGTCGTTGATGTAGAAGGACTGGGTCTGGATGTCGATCTGCGCACCGCGCACGGCGATCCAGTTCTCCAGGATCACGCCGCCGTTGAAGATCGGCTGCAGGCGACCCTGGTCGTCCAGAATGGCGTTGCCGTTGGCATCCTGCAGGTACTCGGCCTCGAACACGTAGGAGGTCGCGGACTGGGAGTTACCGCCGGTGCGGAAGCTCGTGAAGTCCTCGAAGCCAACCTTGATGTCGTGGGAGCCAGCGCTGGCGCTGGACAGGAAGTAGGAAACGCTACCAGCCAGCTGCTCGTTGTTGCGATCCTCAGGATCGGTGGCATCGAAGTAGGGCTGGTTGTAGTGCTGCAGGCCGTTGCCGAAGGACAGGAACGGCGAGTCAACGATGTCGGTGCTGGTGCCGCCGGAGTCGGCGAACTGGAACGCCTTCTCCGAGTACTGAAGCTCGGCGAAGAGGTTCGAGGTCAGGACGCCGTTGTAGCGCACCACGAACAGGTCGTTGGGCAGCGTGCGAGCCTTGGCGGCCCGCGGGTCGATGGTGAAGTTGAACGAAGGACGGAACTGAGAGGTCTCGTTCTCGGTGTAGGTACCCTGCAGCGTGTGGCTCGAGTTGATGTTGCCGGTCAGCTTGATCTCGTACCGCTCGTTGTCGGTGGTACGGGAGACCGGAACGTTGGTGCTCGCGAACACGTGCTGGGAAGCCAGGCTCTGGTCACGGCCGGCGAGGAAGAACCACAGAGCGTCCTTCACCACGTAGCCGCCGAGGGTGGCCTGGAGAACCTCCTGCTGGTCGCTCTCACGGGTGATCCCGTTGTCCTCCTCGATGGGAGTCTCGTTGCGCCAGCTGGGGTTGGTCAGGTCGATCCGGGCGCTGCCGGAGAACTCGTTACCACCGCTCTTGGTGATGGCGTTGATGACGCCACCGCTGAAGCGGCCGTACTCGGCGGAAACGCCGGAGGTCAGGACCTGGGTCTCTTCGATGGCGTCCTCGATGAACAGGTTGTTCGAGGTACCGAAGAGGTTGTCGTTGGTGTCCACACCGTCGATCAGGAAGACGTTGTCATAGGCGAAAGCGCCGGAGATCGTCACCTGACCGCCGTTGGGGGTGTTGGTGCTGAGACCGGGGGCCAGCTGGGCGATGCCGAACAGGGTCCGGGGGGTCGCCAGCGAGTCGATGGTCTCGGCGTCGTAGTTGGCACCGACGGTGGTGCTCTCGAGAGCCGTGGGGGCCTCGCCGCGGACGACGATGGTCTCCTCGACCTCGGCCACCTGCATCGGAGCGTCGGAACGCGAAGTGCGTCCGAGCTCGACGGTGGCGGTGCGCTCGACGGTGGTCATCCCGGAAAGCTCGAATACGACCTTGTAGGTTCCGGGGTTCAGACCGCGGATGATGTAGTCACCGTTGGCGCCGGTGAAGGCGGTGCGCTCGCCCAGCAAGGACGGGGACGTCACGGTGACCGTAACGCCGGGCAACGGATCACCGTTGCTGTCCTTCACGGTACCAGTGAGGGTACCGGATTGCTGACCCTGGGCGAGCACCGAAAGGGTGCCCCCAAAGGTCAAGGCGAGCATGAGCGCAATGCTCAGAAAGCGGCTCATTCTCATTGCTCCTCCTTTTTCTCCAGTTTGGGTTGTTGGAGAGGTTCTATTTCCCCGGCGACACCGGGGTGCTTCCGACAGCTTTGAGCTGTGGGGTGATCAGACATTGTGTCCGAAAACGCCCGGGTGACGCAACCTTGGTTCGGTGCGGCACCATGGCCCGAAGTGCTGCTGAGCGCTGATGTTGCGCTTCCCAAGGGAGGGGAAGCTTCGGCGTTCAGCGGCCGCTCGGACCCGATTGGGTTGTTGGATCCGAAGAGTCTGCCATTGGTTTCGAGCGACCCGCAGAACCTCCGCGGCGAAGCGGAAAGTGAAGGCGGGAAGCATCGAGATCATGGCGTTTCCTCCATTCGGGCCTGGGACGTTGATCACGCCAATCATATTGAGCAAGATGTATGCCACTGCTGGGGGGATGAGTCGTAGCCCTCTAAGTAGCCTGTATTCAGTGCTTTGCAGAGGATCAAGAGTTGCTTGTGTGGCAATGTTGGAGCCCGGATTCAAAAAATCGAATCCGAATCCAAGCCGCTGGAGGAGAGCTCCCAAGGTGATCTTCAGGACCCATGGACCAGGAGCCGCTGGTCACCGGCTCGGCGGGTGAAGCCGACGGAGTCCAGGTGCTCGAGAATCGGGATGGCCCATTTGCGGCTGAGGCCGAAGTGGTCCTTGAATTGGACGACGGTGAACTTCTCCCAGCCGCCGGCCGCCATCTCTTTCTGCAGCTCGGAGACGGCGCGGGCCGAGAGGATCAGTCCGTTGGGCAAGCGCAGCAGCTTGCCTCGCTCCACCAGATATCCCACCACGCCGTCGACGATCTGCGGCTTGGCTCCCAGATCCCGCTGCAGCTCCCCGGGACTCGGGGGCTTGAGGCCGGCGTCGTCGAGGTTCTCGACGATGGCGCGGGCGAGCTTGGACTCCTCGCCGGTGAGCTCCGCGCGGTGACCCGGGAGAGTGACCAGATCGCCGTCCAGACCGAGGACCTTTGCGGATTGCAGCCAGTCGAGATAGATCGCCGCCAAGGGCTTTCCGCGGGCCGAGAGAATGCGTTGCACCGCCTCTGCCTTGGGTAGGCCGCGGGCCAGACGATTCTCCTTGAAATAACTGGCGAGGACTTTTTGGGCCCGGCGCAGGATGCGCTGGAAGACCGCCGGCGAAATCCAGCGTCGAGCTCCACCGGAGGCGCCGGAGGAACCGGGGGCCTCCAGCAGATGGCCGGCGGCGGCGAGCTCTTCCAGCAGTGGGTGCACCGCCTCCGGCCGTCCTCCTAGGCGGCGGGCCAGCTCCCGGCCCGTGGCTCCCGCCTCGCCACCCTCGTAGATCCACTGGCGCAGCGCCGAGGGCAAATCCCCGGAGAGCGCCTTCAAGGCGTTGGCCAGAGCGTTGCCCCGGTGTCGCAGCCATTGGGGGTCGAGCACCGGCCCGCCGCCGAGGGTCGCGGCGGGAGACGGCCGGCGCAGAATCACCGTGTCGCCGCGCACCGCCGTCAGCGGCTGGCTGAGCCGCACCTCCACCAGAGCTTCGCCGCCGGGGCCCAGCTCCGGAGGGTCCAGGGGCCGCATCTTGCCCACGGTTTCGCTGGCGAAGTGGTGGACCCGTACCGGGACGAAGCCGGAGATGCTCTTGTCCGCATCGGGTAGCAGCCGGCAGCGCAGGAGCAGGGATCGGGAGCCCTGGAAGGCCTCCGGGGTTACCAGGTGGACGCCGCGGCTCAGGTCTTCGAGGCCGGCCCCGGCGAGCTGCAGGGAGGTGCGTTCTCCGGTCTGGGCGGCGGGCCGTTCCATTCCGTGGACTTGGATGGAGCGCACCCGGGCGCTGCCTTCTCCGGGCTGGATTTGGAGGCTGTCACCGGTAGCCACGGAGCCGCTGACCAGTGTGCCGGTGACCACCACCCCCGCTCCTTTGAGATGAAAGGCCCGGTCCACCGGCAGGCGCACCGGCCGTTGGTCCGTTCCCTCCAGGGCCTGGGAGCGAGCTTGCTCCAGCAGCGCCCGGCGCAGATCCTCCACGCCTTCCCCGGTGGTGCTGGAGACGGCGATTGCCGGCGCGCCCTCGAAGGGGCCGCCGGCGAGTAGCTCCTCGACCTCCAGCTGGGCCAGCTCCAGAAGGTCCGTGGCGACCAGGTCGCTCTTGGTGAGGGCCACCACGGCGCTGGGAATGTGCAGCAGGGAGCAGATGTCCAGATGTTCGCGGGTTTGGGGCTTGACCCCCTCGTCGGCGGCCACCACCAACAACAGCACCCGCACGCCACCGAGGCCTGCCAGGGCGTTGTGCAGAAACCGCTCGTGCCCCGGGACGTCGATGAACCCGATCTGGAGGTCGCCGTCCTCCCCGTGGGCGGTCAAGTGGGCGAAGCCGAGGTCGATGGTGATGCCCCGGGTCTTCTCCTGCTCCCAACGGTCGCAGTCGATCCCCGTGAGAGCCCGAACCAGGCTGGTCTTGCCGTGGTCGATATGGCCGGCGGTGCCGACGATGACCCTTGCCATCAGCCGTTTTCTGCCAGCACCTCGCGGGCGATGCGGCTGACGGTCCGGCCATCGGTGGCGGCGCCAAAGCGGGCCATGATCGCCTTCATCACTCGGCCCATGGCGGCGTTTCCGGAGAGGTCTTCCTCGCGCACCAGCTGCCGGATGGCGTCACGGATTTCGTCCTCGCTGGCCTGGGCGGGCAGGAAGGTCTCCAGCAGAGCGATCTCTCGCTCCTCCTTCTCCGCCGAAGCGTCGCGCCCGCCCTTGCGGTATTGCTCCACCGAGTCCTGCCGCTGCTTGATGGAGCGGCGAACCAAGGTCAGGAAGGCATCCTCGTCGACCTCCTGGCCGGCGCGGATCTTCTCGTTCTTGACCTCCGTCAGCAGCATGCGCAGCGTCGAGGTGCGTTCTTTGTCGCCGGCCTTGAGGGCCGTTTTGATCTCGTCTTGAAGTCGGGCTTGAACTGTACTCATGACTGGAGATTATACGGGTAGCTCGAGGATGAATACCGTGCCTTGGGGAGGATTGGCGGCGACGCGGATGCGACCGTGGTGATCGGCGACGATGCGCTGCACGATGGTGAGGCCCAAACCGGTGCCGCGGCCCTTGGTGGAGAAGTAGGGAAGGAAGAGCTTCTCTTTGTCGGCATCGGCGACGCCGCGGCCGGTGTCCGCCACCTCCAGCTGCAGCCGGCCGCTGCGGCGCCTGGCGGAGATCCGCACCTCTCCCGGGGCGGAGGTGGCCTCCAGAGCATTGTCCAGGAGATTGATCAGGGCGCGGCGCAGTTGCTCACCGTCGAGGTGCACCCATCGAACCTCCTCCGCCACCTCGCCGCTCACCTCGACCCCGGGTTTGATGTCCTGGTAGAGGTCGAGAATCTCGGACACCAGCTTGTCCAGGTTCACCTCGCTGGGTTGCGGCGCCGGCATGCGGGCAAAGCGGGAGAACTCGTCCACCATGGTCTGCATCGCCCCCACCTCGCGGACGATGGTCTCGACACCGTCCTCCAAGGCTTCCCCCAGCTGCGGGTCGCCGTTGCGGTATTTGTGCAGCAGGCGCTCGGCGGAGAGCTTGATGGGAGTGAGGGGGTTCTTGATCTCGTGGGCGATGCGCCGGGCGGCTTCGGTCCAGGCGGCGAGCTTTTGGGCTTTGATCAGCTCGGTGAGGTCCTCGAGCACCATCACCCGGCCGCGGAAACGCCCCTCGCCGTGATGCACCGGGGTGACGGTGACCTCGAAGGTCTTCCATTCGCCACCGATGACCAGGTGCATCTGGCGGCTGATGCGGGTGGCGTCCGGGGGAAGCTCGCCCAAGAGGGTTACCAGCTTGCCCCGCTCCGGGCCCGCCAGCACTTCAGAGGCGGGCTGGCCGAGAATCGGATCCTTGAGCCGCAGCAGGACGCGGGCGGCGGCGTTGCAGGTGAAGATCTCGCCCTCGTCGTCCACCGACAGCACGCCGGAGGCGACGTTCTGCAGCACCGCGGCGATGAGGGCCCGTTCCTCCGCCTGTTGCTGGCCGGTCTCCTGGAGCTCCAGGTTGCTCTTCTCCAGCAACCGCCGCTGTTCCTGGAGCTGGGTGGTCATGCGGTTGAAGGAGTCCACCAGCACGCCGAGCTCGTCGTCGGCGTCCACCTGCACCCGATGGGCCAGGTCGCCGCCCATGATCTGCCGGGTGCCGGAGGCCAGGGCCTGGATCGGCACCGTCACCCGCCGGGCGAGGTAGAGCCCGACCCAGCTGGAGGCCAGGAGGATGAGCAGCGTCGCCATCATGAAGATCAGCACGTGACTGGCCTTGATGGCGTCTTTCTCCACCACTAGCTGACGGTGAGCCTGGTACGCCTGCACCAAGCCCTCCACCTGGCTGGCCACCGGCTGTTCCACCACTGTGCCGGCCACCACCACCCAATCCGCGGCTCCCTCTTCCGGATCCGCCACCGCTACCAGCATCAACCGTCCTTCCAGCGCCGGCAAGACCTTGACCTTGGTCGAGCGGCCGGTGCTGGCGGCCTTGCGCAGCAGGCTCCAGTCGAGCTCCGGCAGATCCGAGATGCCGGTGCGCGGGCTGACCACGGCGCGGATGAAGTCCGTGCCCTCGTAGACCGCCAACAGGTCGACGCCGGATTCGTCCATCAGCTCCTGGAGCCGCAACCCCAGAGCCTGCCCTCCCACCACCTCCTCCGGCGGCAGCGCGCTCATCTCCTGCAGGGCGCGGCTCGCTACCCGCTGGTTGTCGTCGGTGATCCGGGTGTTGAGAGCCTCAGCGACCCCGCGGGCCTGAGCCACCAAGCGTTGCAGCGGTACGTTGAACCAGCGGTCCACCGAGCCTTGGAGCAGCTGGTTGGCGAAGAAGAAGAGCAGCAGCACCGGGATCAGGGAGAGCCCGATGTAGGTGGCGATGAGCTTGGTTTTGAACTTCGAGCCGAGGATCCGATAGCGCCGCTCCACCAGCATCTTGAACACGATGCGCAGCAGCACGAAGACCATCGAGAGGATGAGGACGACGTTGATGTACCACAGGGCGAAGAGCAGCACCCGGTTGTTGATCAGCTTGGCGTCCAGCCGCTGGTTGTAGAGCAGGAAGTAGAAGACACCGCTGAGCACCAGCAGCAGTACGGCCAGAGCCGCGATGATCAGCCGGGTGTTTTTGCGGTGACGGCGGAGCTGCGTGCGCAAGCCCATGAGATCAAAGTCCTCGAGGTTGGAGTGCCTGCTGGTGGTTGTGCTAGCGGGGAGACAGGGGCTGACTTTCCGCCCAATCGGTGGTGATGCGCACGGGGACCAGGGCCAGCCAGGTGCGCGAGCCCAAGTCGGCCCGCACCCGCACTACCGCCGGGCGATCCCCGAGAGCGTATTGCAGCTTGAAGGCAGGCACGTCCTGAATGCGGGTCATGGCCGGCCGCAGCTCGGCGAAGTCCTGCACCACGCGGCTGGCGATGAGCTCGTCGTTGAGACGATGGTAGATCTGGTACTCCATGGTGACGGCGTCGTAGGTCGCCGTCACCTCCAGCGTCGAGCGCACGATCTTGCGGTCGAGCCACCAGCGGCGCTCTTGCACCAGCTGCATTTCGTACAGGATGGTGGTGGGCAGGCCGCTCTCGATGCGTTCCCGCAACGGGCCCTCCAGAGCGTTTTCGAGGCGGAAGTCCAGCTCCACCACCAGGCTGTCCGAGCTGGAGGTCTGGAGGCTGAGAGCGAGTCCCTGGATCTGCGGCTTGTTTGCCTCGGCCGCCGTCCACAGGGTGACGGCGAGCAGGGCGGCCGTAATGTTCATGTGGGTCGGAACTCTACCACCGGCCGTATTGCTCGGTCTTTCCGGCTGGTATGATCTCCTTTCGCCCACCGCCGGAGCAGGATTCTCCTGCCCTCCCCGACGGAGGCGAACTGAGCCGCGACAGATTTGAGCAGAGAGAAGATAAAGACGTCATGAGCACCAAGAAGAAGAAGGACGGACAGCGGGTTCTGGCCAGCAACCGCCGTGCCCGTCACGACTACCACGTCCTCGACACCTTCGAGGCGGGGATGGCCCTGGCCGGAACCGAGGTCAAGGCCGCCCGCAACGGCAAGATCCAGCTCAAGGACAGCTTCGTCAGCTTCCGCGACGGGGAGGCCTGGCTGCTCAACGCTCATTTCAGTCCTTATAGCCACGGCAACCGCCAGAATCACGAGCCGGAACGGCCGCGCAAGCTGCTGCTCAATCGCCGCGAGATCTCCAAGCTGGAGCAGCAGACCCAGGCCACCGGGCTGACCGTGGTGCCTCTGGAGGTCTATCTGAAGGGCCCGTGGATCAAAGTCCGCATCGCTTTGGTGCAGGGCAAGAAGCAATGGGACAAGCGCGAGACGGAGCGCCGCCGGACGCAGGAAAAAGAAGCCCGGGAAGCCATCAAGCACCAAACTTGGTAGCGGCCTGGCCTGAGCCCCACGAGGGGTTGAAACCCCTCGCTAGTGCATATCGTCCCTGGCGGGACGACACCCCCACCCGGCCCGAGAGCCCCCACTCAAAAATCCTCCGGCTGCTTCGGCTTCTACCACCGTCAGTCCTCGTCAGTAGCGGCCTCCTGGGGCGACCCGGTGTCGCGGATCTTCTCCACTGCGGTCTGGCCACCGAACTTGGCCACGATGCGGTCGTCGTACTCGTCGGAGATGGTGGCCACCGCCTCGATGATGCGCAGCAGGCTGCGGGCGTCCAGGGAGCGGCCCAGCAGCGATTGGGAGAGGAAGATGTCCTGGCCCACCAGGGAGAACGAGCCAAAGGGAAGCTGGTGGTTGACTTCCAGCAACCCCAGGAGCAGATCCTCCTGCAGCTCCACGTCCTGCACGCAATAGGCCACGATCATCACCGCCGCTTCCTCGGGGCCGTGCGGCTCGACGAAGATCTCCAGCACCGTGGTGCCGTAGCGGACGAAGAAGTGCCCGGTCTCTTCGTCGAGAAACGGTGAGTCGAAGAGCTCCTCCAGGTACTCGGCGACCTTGCCGTGAGTTCGTTGTTGCTGCTCGTGATCGAATTCCATGTTGATCCTTCCTCGGGGTTCGCGCTCTTCGATTCGGCGGGGGGGTTCGCGGAGTGATGAAGTCTAAGTGCGGCATTATTTCGCCGCGACGCGTCGTTGACACTTCTGAAGGTCTGGCCTTATGGTGCCAGTTTGAATGCAGAAGAACTATTAGCTTCTGTCTCATCTAGCAGACGTCCACAGATTCAGACCCCTCGACCAAGAGTTTACTAGGAGGAACGGGATGCTCAGGCGATTTCATTTTCTCGCCGCCCTGGCGGCAGTGTGCACCGCGGTGGCTTTGATTCCCACGGCCGCTCATGGAGCTGCCTTCGGAATCTTCGAGCAGGGTAGCAAGGGCATGGGCATGGCCGGAGCCTTCACCGCGCAGGCGGACGATCCGTCGCTGCTTTTCCACAATGCCGGCGGCCTGGCCTTCGTCCAGGAACCGCAGACCACCACCGGTTTGACCTGGATCCACGTCAACGGAACCGAGTTCACCGGTTCGGCTCCGTTCCCCGGTCCGGAGACCACCGCGCAGATGAAGGATCTCGACGTGACGCCGCCGCACATCTACCACGTGCGTCCGCTGAGCGATAAGTGGAAGTTCGGCATCGGCTTCAACTCGCCCTTCGGCCTGGCCACCGAGTGGGAAGATCCGGACAACTTCGCCGGCCGCTTCATCAGCCAGCGGGCGGAGCTCTTGGTCTTCGACATCAATCCCACCTTCGGCTATCAGGTGAACGACAACTTCGGCATCGGCTTCGGGCTGGTGGGGCGTTTTTCCAAGGTCGAGCTGGAGCGTAACGTGCCCTCCGTCAACCCCTTCACCGGCTCGGTGGTGGACATCGCCCACGTCGAGCTGGAGAGCGACTTCGACAACGGCATCGGTTGGAACTTCGGCATCCTCCACAAGGTCGGTAGCGCGTTCTCCTGGGGCTTCTCCTACCGGAGCGCCGTCGAGGTGGAGTACGAGGGCGACGGTTTCTTCACCCAGGTCCTCACCGGCAATCCCCAATTCGACGGCGCCGTCTCCCAGCAGCTGCCTTTCGGCGCCGACCTGGGAGTGGAGACCGAGATCGAATTCCCGGAGATGGCTAGCCTCGGCTTCGCTTTTGGCTTGACCCAGAACCTGCTGATGGAGGTCGATGCCAACTGGACCGGCTGGAGCAGCTTCGACGCTCTGCCCCTGACCTTCGTCGGGCTGCCGGCCCTGAGCTCGATCGTCGAGCAGGAGTACGACGACGCCTACAACTACCGCATCGGCTTCCAGTACACCACCGGCTCCGGCTCCAACTGGCGCTTCGGCTATGTCTACGACGAGAGCCCCCAGCCGGACCAGTCGGTGGGCCCCCTGCTGCCCGACAGTGACCGCGACGGCTTCACCTTCGGCTACGGCACCGCCGGCGGCAAGCTCGATCTGGCGTTCATGTACCTCGACTCCGGAGAGCGCGTCACCACCACCAACCGGGACAATTTCAACGGTCGATACAGCACGGACGCGCTGCTCTTCGGCGTGACCTACAACTGGTAGCCGCACGCGAACCTCGGCAAGGAGACTACGCAATGAATCGCAATCTGGCAGCTCTTCTCTCCCTTTGCTTGCTCGTCCTCGGCGCGGCCCTTCCCGCCGCTGCCCAGGTCGACACCGGCAGCGCGGACTTCTCGAACTACGTCGCCATTGGTGACAGCCTCACCGGCGCCATCGTCAGCGGTGGCTGGGTGGACGATTTCCAGGTCAACAGCTTCCCGGCGCTGATTCATCGTCAGGCCACCGGCGGTAGCGGCGGCTTCGAGCAGCCCCTGATCAGCAACCCCGGCATCACCCCGCCGCTGCAGCTGCAGAGTCTGTCGCCGCTGGTGCTGGCGCCGCCCCCGGGCCTGGGACAGCCCACCAACCTGATGCTGCCCCGGCCCTACAACAATCTCGGCGTTCCCGGAGCGCGGGTGGGGGACACCGTGCGCACCGTCACCGACAGTGGCGGTCCCCACGACCTGGTTCTGCGCGGCCTCGGCACCGCGCTGCAGCAGGCGGTCGTCCAGCAGCCGACCTTCGCCACCGTTTGGATTGGCAACAATGACGCCCTCGCCGCCGCTACCAGCGGCATCGTCATCGATGGCTTCACCCTGACGACGGCGGCGCAATTCGAAGCCGACTACCGCACCATCATCGGTGCCTTGGCGGGCAATGGCGTGCAGATGGCGGTGGCCACCATTCCTCTGGTCACCAGCATCCCCTTCGTCACGACCCTGCCCGGAGTGGTGGTCAATCCCGCCACCAGCCAGCCGGTGATCGGCCCTGACGGCAATCCGATCCCGCTCATCGGTCCCAATGGTCCCGTGGGTCCTGACGACAACGTGCTGCTCTCCGCCTCCGCCGAGCTCGCCCAGGGCTTCGGCATCCCCCTCTTCCTGGGGGGCAACGGCCAGCCTCTGAGCAACGGAGCGGTGCTCGACGCCACCGAGACCGCCACCATCAACGCTCGGGTCGGCGAGTTCAACGCGATCATCCGCACGGTGGCCGGCGAGGTCGGTGCGGTGGTGGTGGAGAGCGGTCCGCTGCTGGCGGAGTTCGCCTCCGTGGGCCGCGAGATCGGCGGCATCACCTACTCCGCGGACTTCCTCACCGGTGGCATCTTCTCCTACGACGGCGTGCATCCGAGCCCCTTCGGCTACGCCTTCATCGCCAACGAGTTCATCAAGGCGATCAATGAGGGCTTCGGCGCTTCCATCCCGGAAGTGAGCCTCGCGCCCTTCATCTTCGGAGAGTTCACCCTGGCCTCGCCGGTGGGGGTGACCGCCGCCCAGGTCGCCCAGGCGCAGCTCACCCCCGAGGCGGTGTCCAACCTCAAGTGGTTGCTCACCTCCCCCGGTGGTTTCAGCGGTCCCGGAAAGCCCGGGGACCGGCCCGCCGATCCGGGTACGGGAGCCGAGCCTCCGGCGCCGCGGGGGGACGAGCCCACGGCCGTCGAGCCGCCGGCACCGCGGGGCCGTGGCGCCCGCGGGATCGAGTGAGTCTCGGGAAACTCTTCGAGGCGCCTTGATGCGTCTCGGACGCTGAGTTTCCAGCGAATCGGAGAATGAGGGCAGGGCCTTTCGGGCTCTGCTCTTTTTCTTTGGGCGAAGGGTTCGATCCCTCTCTTCGTATTCGCCGCTGGGTCGAAGAGCTCGATGCCGGAGAGCGCCGGCAAGGGGGCTGAAGCCTGTGTCGGAGGGCAAATTGTTACAGCGACTCCAGATGGCGGGGTTGCTTACAAGTGGGCGTAGTTGTATTTTGAGGGGCACATCACTAACCGCCGCTGTTCATCACCGCCCCTCTTAGTTCTGCGGCGAGAAGGAGGGATCATGAGTCCACTTCCCAACTATTCTCGAATTCCGTCGCCCAACATTTGGGTGTTGATGAGCGTCTTGGCGGTGATGATGCTCCCGGTAGCACCGACGGTCTCCGCTCAGAGCGGTGCGGGCACCGATGCCGGGGTCATGAGCGCCGAGCTGCCCGAGCCGCGCAAAGCACCGCGAGTGCGCGAGAAGGACATCGATCCTACGGTGCTGCGGGCGCGCTACGTAGAGGCTTTGGGGCAGTTGGCGGATGGAGATCGCCGGGCGGCCCTCGAGTCCCTGGGCGAGCTGGAACGGGAATTTGTCGAGCCCAGCATGAAGCTCGACGAAGGACCCCTGTGGGAGGTGCAGGGCGAGGTGGCGCTGGACCTGTCCCGACGCAATCCGGAGGTGCTGGTACCGATCCTGATGTTGCATCACGACGCCAGCGGGCTGTTTCAGCAGCAGCGGGTCTGGCATTTGGCTCGCCGTTCGCGGCTGCTGACGGCGTCGCTGGCGGATAGCTACGCCGACCGCGCGCGCTCCGAGGGATCCCGTGTGGTGGCGGCCCGTACCTACGCCAGCCTCGGCGGCTACCTGCACAAGATCATGTCCACCCGCAACTGCCGTTGTACTCCCTTCTATCGGCGGGCACTGGACTACGACCCGAAGAACGAGGCGGCCCTGCTGGGGCTGGCCACGGTTTTCGAGAAGGCTGGTGATCCGGTGGCGGCGGTGGCCTTCCTGCGCAAGCTGGTGAACGTTCACCCGCGCAATCGGGAGGCGGCCCTGCGCCTCGCCATCAATCAGCTGCGGAGCGGCTTCCGCAGACCCGCGGTGCGGGGCCTGGAGGAACTGACCGAGGTCGAGGGTCCGGAGTGGGTGGTGGCCGTGGCGTTCCAAGAGCTGGCTCGTCACTACACCGACCGGGAAGATCTCCAGGCGGCCATGGACGTGCTCCAGCGCGGCCGCGAGCGCCTCCCCGGCAACGAGCCGCTGGCCCTCCAATATGCCTACCTGCTGGAGCGCGACCGCCAGCTCAACCAGGCTGCCGAGGTGTTGGCGGCGTTCCGGAGTGAGCCGCCACGCCAGGCGGCGGATGCCCGGGCGCGCTATAACCACTGGCCGGCGGCGACGGTGGACGACGTTCGCCGGGAGCTGTGGCAGGGCGCCGAAAGCCGGTTGCCGATGCTGGCAGCGGCGCTGAATCAAACCAAGATCGGTCAGGAGGGTTGAAATGTTGAAGCACGAGACGACCTTCCGCAACGCGTTCTTCGGACTCCTCCTGCTGGTTCTCGCCGCCGCACCCCTGGCGGCCTGGGCGGAGACTCAGGTGGTGATCGTCAAGCCTTCGTTCCTCCATCCCGTCTTCGGTGAGGTGGAGATGGAGGTGGAAGTCACCTCCGACCTGCCGGTGGAGAAAGTGGAGTTCATCGTCGACGGTCGCCATCGCGGCGAGGACGCCGAGGCTCCCTTCGAAACCGTCGTCGACGTCGGCCAGCGTAACCGCAAGCATCGCTTCGAAGCGGTGGTCCACCTGACCGGTGGCGAGCCGGTGCGCGAGACTCTGGAAACCCCCGCCATCAAGGTGGACGAGGAGATCGACCTCGGCCTGCAGCAGCTCTACGTCACCGTGACCAAGGGCTCGGATCGGGTTCTCGATCTTCCCAAGAGTGCCTTCAAGGTCCAAGACGAGGGGCGTGGCGAGACTTTGGTGACCTTCGAGCATCGGGACGTGCCCCTCACCGCTGTGCTGCTCCTCGACGTCAGCGAGAGCATGCGGGGAGCCCGCCTGCGCTCGGCGCTCTCCGGCGCCCGGTCCTTCGTCGAGGATATGCGGCCGTTGGACGAAGCCATGGTGCTGCTCTTCTCCGACCACGTGGTGCGCACCACCGACTTCGCCGAGGATAAGGACTACCTGAAACAGTCCCTCTCCAACGTCGAGGCGGTGGGCGGCACGGCGCTCAACGATCACCTCTATCTGGCCCTCAACTACCTCGACGGCCGCCAGGGCCGCCGGGTGGTGGTGCTGCTCTCCGACGGCGTGGATATTCTCAGCGTGATGCGCATGCGCGAGGTCCTGTGGCGCGCCCGCCACAGTCAGGCCCAGATCTACTGGATCCACCTGGCGGTGGGGCAGGAGGACGGTTCCCAGGCACCCCACATCGCCTCCGCCTGGCGCGACGCGCCGGAAACGGTGAAGGAGTTCGAGACGCTGGTGCGCACGGTGGAGGAGAGCGGCGGCCGCGCCGTCTTCCTCTCCAACCCGGAGGAGCTGGAACCCGCCTACCGGGAGATCCACAGCGAGCTGCGCGAGCAATACGCTCTCGGCTCCGTGGGGTAGTAGCCGAGAGCGTAT
>JAXHTF010000040.1 GCA_034211275.1 Acidobacteriota bacterium | reverse complement strand
TGCGTCCCATGGCCACTGGCATGCGGATGGAGGGACCGGGGACGTCGAGGAGTTTATAGAGGGTCTCGTCCAGACCCAAGCGGTCATAGACTTGGCCTTCCTGCCAATGCTCGAGCTCGATGACCAGATCGAGGGTCTTGCGTTCGCGCACCGCCGCCAGACCGAAGAGGTCCTGGACGTTGACGATGCCGAGACCGCGGAGCTCCATGTGGTGGCGCAGATTGCCTTCCGAGTACCCCACCAGATCGCCGCCGTGGTATCTCCGGATGGTCACCCGGTCGTCGGAGACCAGACTGTGGCCGCGGGTGATGAGGTCGAGAGCGACCTCGCTCTTGCCCACTCCACTCTCGCCGATGAGCAGGACGCCGAGGCCGTAGATTTCGATCATCACTCCGTGGACCCGGGTGCACGGGGTGAGGTGGTCTTCCAGAAAGTAGCTGATCTCCTTGATCACCCGCGACGACAGAGCCGGCGAGGACAGGATCGGCAGCTGGCGGTCCTGGCAGCAAGTGAGGAATTCTGGAAAGGGCTGAAGCCCCTTGGTGAGGACGAAGACCGGCACCGGCATCCCGGTGATGTGGGTGAAGCGCTCCAGGCGCTGCTCCGACGGCAGCGTCTTGAGATATTCGGTCTCGCTCTCGCCGATGATCTGGACCCGGCCCGGGCGGATGTAGGCGTAGTAGCCGGCGAAGGCCAGGCCGGGCTTTTGCACCCGTGGGTGAGTGATGCGGTTGTCCAGGTGGGACTCGCCGCTGAGCACCGACAGCTCCAGGTCCGCGAGCTCCTCGCCGAGAAGCTCACGGACCTCGACGGAGGCGGTGCTGTCCTCCATCAATCTTCCTCCGACTCCGCCAGCAGCCGGAAGATTTCCTCCGCCGCCGAAAGCTCGAGCATGCGGTCCACATGGTGGTCGGTCTTGAGCCAGCGGGAGAGGCTGGAAAGAGCCTTGAGATGCTCCGCCGGCTGCTTCTCCGGAGAGGCCACGAGAAAGAAGAGCCGCACCGGCTTGTTGTCGATGGCGCCGAACTCCACCGGCTCACTGCTCAAACCCACGGCCATCAGGACATTGTCCAGACGCTGCAGCTTGCAGTGGGGAATGGCGACGCCGTCGCCGATGCCGGTGGAGCTGAGGGCTTCTCGTTCGAGCAGTCGGTGATAGAGATTGTCCGCCTCCAGCTGGGGGGCGATGGCGGCCACCCGTTCTGCCAGGGCGCGCAGAACGGTGGGGCCGTCGGTGCCTGGGAGCTCCGAGAAGATGAGCTCCGGGCGGGTGAGGTTCTGAAGGTGCATGGGTCCCTACTGTCGGCCTGGCACGATGAGGCCGTAGTTCTCGTCGCTGCGCTTGTAGAGCACGCTGACCTCATTGTTGCCCGAGTCCCGGAAGACCACGAAGCTCATTTTGGCGGCGTCCAACTCCAGGGCCGCCTCGTCCAAGGTCATGGGCTTGATGGGCAGGTGCGTGGACTCGATGATCCGGGGAGTGGAGCCGGCGCTGACGCTCTCTCGATCGAGCACCTCCACCGGCCAGCGGTGGCCGTCCTGGACCACCCGGTCGGCGCGCCGACGGCGGTCGAGGAACTTCTTGCGCGACCGCCGGGCCTGCTTCTCGAGCTTGTCCGCCGCCAGGGAGACGGCGTCCTGCATCGAGCTCTGGGAGTCCTCCGCGGACTGTAGGACGCCGAAACGGTGGCTCAGGTGAAGGTCGGCATGGAAGCGGTTCTTCTCCTGCTCGAGGGTGATGCGCACCTCCACGGGCTCGTCCACGAAGCGCGCCACCTTGTCCAGGCGGGTAGCGCAGAAATCCTTGATCGCTTCGTTGAGATCGAAATGCTTGCCAACGTACTCGATGTTCATCGTTCTCCTCAGAGCTCCCTGGACAACCATCCGTCGCCTGGGGAGCCGTGGGTCATGAACCGCTGCAGATCAGAAGATCCTTTTGCGGTCGGTGGACGACGGGATGCCTAGCTCGTCGCGGTATTTGGCCACCGTCCGGCGGGCGATCTGAATGCCTTCGCGCTTGAGCACCCGCATCAATTCGCTGTCGGATAGGGGCTTCTTGGGATCCTCTTCATCGATCAAGTGCTTGATCTTGCGCTTGACCGTGAGGGAGGAAATATTCTCGCCGTACTCGCGGTCGATGCCGCTGTGGAAGAAGAACTTCAGCGGCAGCAGACCCCGAGGGGTGTGGATGTACTTATTCGCCACCACCCGGCTGACGGTGGATTCATGCATGCCGATGTCTTCCGCCACGTCTCGCAGCACCATGGGGCGTAGGTACTCGATCCCCCGCTCCAGGAACTCCTGCTGTTGCCGGACGATGGAGCTGGCTACCTTGTAGATGGTGCGCTGGCGTTGATCGAGACTCTTGATCAACCACATGGCGGAGCGGATCTTGTCTTTGATGTAGGCCTGGGCTTCGGCATCGTTGCCCTGGCTGCGCATCTTGCGCAACATGCGCCGATAGGCTTTGCTCACCCGCAAACGGGGCATGCCGTCGTCGTTGACCTGGATCACGTACTCGCCGCTGACCTTGACCACCACCACGTCGGGCTCGACGTATTGGGTGCGCTCGCTGGTGTATTGGCGACCGGGGCGCAGGTCGAGGGTCTTGATCAGCTCCACCGCCGGCTCCAGATGCTGGAGGTTGATGCCCAGGTCTTTGGCGATGCTGGGGTATTGGCGGCGTAGGAATTGATCCCAATAGTCCGCCAGCAAGATCCGGGCGAGGCGGTAGTTGCGCTCTTCGTCGGTCTCGTCTTCGGGAATCTCTTCCGCTTCCGGCTCAGCCTCTTCGGTCTCTCCCTCCGCCGC
This sequence comes from Acidobacteriota bacterium, assembly GCA_034211275.1. NCBI lineage: Bacteria > Pseudomonadati > Acidobacteriota > Acidobacteriota bacterium. The sequence goes on along the minus strand of JAXHTF010000040.1, from coordinate 38,931 downwards.
TTCCAGCTCGCCGTCTTCACCCTCACCGGCGGCTTGCTCCTCCGGCTCCTCCGGCTCCACATCAGCGGGATGGGGATCCAGCCCCGCTTCCTGGCGGCTGTGGGCGAGCTGCGCCAGCAGGCTCTCCTGCAGGTTGCGGCGGGCGATGCCCGGCGGATCCAGGGCCTGCACCAGCTTCACCGCCCGCTGAACCTCCGCGGTGGTGAAGGGCTCTTCTTCGTCGTCTTCGTCGAGGGGGGGCGCCGAGGCGAGGATCTCCTCGGCATTGGCCACCAGAAAACCGTCGGGCTCGAGGTTGCCGATGACCAGCTCCGCCAAAACCCGCTGGCGCGGAGAGATCTCCGCCATGTGAACTTGCCAGAGCAGGTGGTCGTAGAGGTCGGGATCGCGGGAGATGGTGTTCTCCAGCGGCGGCCCTTCCCGCACCTCGTGAGTGGAGGCGGTACCGGAGCCCTCCCAATAGTCGCTGAAGTAGGCGTCCAGGTCGATGTCTTCCATCGACTCGGCGTGATCGAGCTCGTCGTCGCGCTCCTTCTTCGAGTCGAGCTCGTCCAACGGCGAGCTCTCTTCTTCGGCGGAGATCTCCTGGGACTCTTCCAGGATGGGGTTCTCCACCATTTCCTGAGCGAGGACGCCCTGGAGCTCCATGCGCGTCATCTGCAGCAGCTTGATCGCCTGCTGCAGCGACGGCGTCATCACCAGCTTTTGGGCCAGCTTAAGAGATAGCTTCTGTTCTAAAGCCATGCGCTACAGACTGAATTCCTCGCCGAGGTATATCTTGCGCACCTGGGGGTCCGCGGACAGCTCCGCGGGGGTGCCGGATCGCAGGATCTCGCCGTTGTTGATGATATAAGCGCGATCGGTTATTTTCAATGTTTCCCGCACGTTATGGTCAGTTATGAGGACGCCGATGCCGACCTCTTTGAGGTGGCGAATGATGGTCTGAATGTCGAGGACTGCGATGGGGTCGATGCCCGCGAAAGGTTCGTCCAGAAGGATGTACCAGGGGTCGATGACCAGCGCTCGGGCGATCTCGACCCGTCGCCGCTCACCGCCGGAGAGAGCGTAAGCGGGAGTCTTGCGCACCTTGCCGAGACCGAAGTCGGCGATCAGCTGCTCGATGCGTCGCTCCTGCTCGCCGCGGGGGATGTCGAGGGTCTCGAAGATGGTGCGCAGGTTGTCCTCGACGCTCATCTTGCGGAAGACCGAAGGTTCCTGGGGCAAGTAGCTGATGCCGCGCTGGGCTCGCAGGTACATGGGCAGTTCGGTGATGTCCTCCTCGCCCAGATAAACCCGGCCACGGTCCGGAGGCGTCAAACCCACGGTCATATAGAAGGTGGTGGTCTTGCCGGCGCCGTTGGGCCCCAGCAGACCGACGATTTCGCCGGGGGCTACCTCGATGGATACCCGCTGCACCACCGCCCGGCCGCGGTAGACCTTCTCCAGGTCGGCGGTGAACAGATGCGGATATTCGGGGGTGGCTTCGCTCAACGCCCTTCCTCCCCCGACGCTTCGTCGGGCTTGGCGGAACGGAATTCCACCGTCCCCTGCTGCAGGCGGTAGACCAGCTCGCGGCCTTTGAGCTCGCTGCCCTCACGGTCCTTCATGATCACCGGATCGCCGTAGACTTCTACAATTTCCACCCCTGGATCATAGACGGCTCGGCTCCCCTCCACCACCCGTCCCTGGGCAGGATCTTCCAATCGTGCCGCGCCGGTGCAATTCAGGCGCTCCATGCCGCCGTCTTCCAACAAGTCGATTTGCGCCTCGTCGCAGGCCATCCGGTAGAGGCCGTCGTCTACCTTCACCTTGCCCTGGTAGACCAGCCGTTGGTTGGCGCCGTCGTAGTCGAAGCGTTGGGCGTCCACTTCCAGAGTATCCGCCTCGGTGCGCTGGCGCGCTTCCGGGTGCCACACCGTCTTGACGCCACCACTGGCTCGCAGCCGGTCACCGGCGCGGTTGACCTCCGCCTCCTGGGCCAGCAGCAGATCGCGGCCCCGCCAGGCGCGGACCGCACCGCGAAAAACGAAGAGATCCTCGTCCCGATGCCAGAAGGCTTCCTCGGAATCGACGTAGACTGGGCCCTCGCCGCTGTTGAGCAGCGGGCCGGGTACCGCCGAGCCTTGGGGTGAGCTGAGGACGGCCCGCACGCCGTCCTGGGCGTGGACCCGATTGTCCTCCCGCTGGAAGAGCACCCGGGGGGCCTTCAGCTCTCCCCGCTCCCCCAGCACCTGCACCGGTCCGCCGATGAACTCCGCCTCACCCTCGTTCATTCGCACTCGCGCCTGGTTGCTGGTGATGCGCACCGCTGCCTCGCGAAAATCCACCGCTTGATCTAGCCGCACGTCGCTGATGGCGCCGCTGGCGTCGACGGAGGCGGTGGCGCGCTCGGAGCGGGCCTCCCGCACCAGCTCGCCAGTGGGCTCCGGTCCGGCGAACTCCGCCATCCGCACCTGCCCTTCCGCCTGCACCGTTTCCAGCCCCTGGCCGGAGAAGCCCGAGTGGATCAGGTTGGCGGTGATGCGGCGCAGATGACCGGTGGCGGGATCGATGCTGCGCAGATCCGCCGGCTGCCCGGAGCCGCCCTCCAGCTCCAAGGATTGGATGTTCTCTCCCGACTCATCGAAGAGCGCCGCGAGACCGCCGGCGGAGTACTCCATACGGCCCGGTGGCGATTGGGGATCCTCCGGCGGCACCGAGAGGGCGCCGACCACCTGCCATTTGGCGCGCACGAAGCGCAGAACATCCGCATCGTCCGCCAGGTAGGCGATGAGGCGCAGGCATTCCAGCCAGTCGCCGCCGTGCTCCAGCCGCACGCCGCCCTCCGCCCGCAGCGTGCGCTCCGCCTGCTCCATGAAGCCCCGTTGGGCGGTGAGCTGCATCGGCACTTCGGCGCCGGGCATGCTGCGGATGGTCAGGTTCCCCTGCAGCAGGAAGAGCTCCGCCGGGATCTCCACCCGCATATTGTCGGCGCTGCCGCGCAGCTTCCCTTGATACTCGAAGCGCACCGGCACGGGGCTCAGAACCCGCTCCCCCTGCTCGCCGACGGTGAGCTCTTCGGTCCACAGCTCCAGCCCCCGGGGCCCGGTGAGGTGCACCTCGCCGGAAAGCTCCGCCGCCGCGGCGCCCTGATCGTAGGTGGCCTGCTGGCTGAGGGCTTGGAAGCTCTCGCCGTCGCGGCGGAAGAGCTCGATGGCCACATCCTCCAGGTGGGCCAAGCCCTCACGGTCGGCGCGGTAGGTAGCGCCGCGCACCCGGAAGACCTTGCGGTCGTCCTCGTATTGGGTGTAGTCGAAGCCCTTGGAGAGGGTCGTGACCTCTTCCTCCTCCGGCGGCAGGACTTCTTCCCGCGGTAGCTCCGTGGGGGACTGCAAGCCGGCCCGGCCAAAGTAGTAGAGGCCGATGAGGGCCATGGTCAGCAGAATGGCCAGGGTGAGGATGGTGCCCCGTAGGCGGACGAGGATCGGGACTTTGCGACGGGGGGCGGGCATGGCAGCTCCTGAGCCTACCGGAAATTCGGGCTCTTGGGGGGAATCATGCGGGACGGCAATCTACCAGCCGCAGGCAGGTCCCGCCGCGGTAGGTATCCCGTTCCAGATAGGCCAGGACTTCGAAGCGGCCGCTGAGATCCTCTTTGCGATCCTGCCAGGACCACCCCAGGAGGCGCACCTGGCCACCGCCGTCTCCCCGGGCCGGCGCCGACAGATGCCCGCGGCCGAAGAGTCGCGGCGGGGCTGCCAGACTCAGCGGGCCAATGCGCAGCAGCGGCTGGGGATTCTCCTGACCGAAGGGCTCCAGGGCCTCGAGCTCCTCCAGCAGCTCCTCCCCCACCTCCTCCGGTGTCAGGCTCAAGTCGTAGCGGCGACGGCGTTCGAGGACTTCCGGCCCCCACTCTTCTCCGGCTTCCTGCCACTCGTTGCGGAGCTCTTCCAGGGCGTCCATGCGAGCGGTCAGTCCGATGGCCTGGGAGTGACCGCCGAAGCGTTCCATGCGAGGCCGCCAGCGCGCCAGAAAGTCGTGCAGGTGCACGTTGCGAATGCTCCGCCCGGAGCCGGTGGCGGTCTCCCCCTCGACGCTCAGCAAGATCGAGGGGCGGTGGAATTCCCGCGCCAGCCGGCCGGCGGCGATGCCCACCACTCCGCGGTGCCAATCCGGGCTCCAAGCTGCGATCACCGGCGGCAGGGAGGGCAGGTCGAGAACCATCTGGCGGGCCTCTTCCACCACCTTCATCTCCTCGTCCTGACGGCGGCGGTTCCAATCGTCGAGCTGCCGTGCCAGAGCGGCGGCGCGCTGGCGATCCCGGCAGAGCAGGAGCTCGAGAGCGGTGTCGGCGGTGTCCAGGCGGCCGGCGGCGTTGATGCGCGGACCGAGGCGGAACCCGACGTCGACGGCGGTGATGGGCAGCTTGAGACCGGATTGGCGCATCAGGGCCTGGAGGCCCGGCCCCACCGAGCGAGTTTCGCTCAAGGCCCGCAGACCGAGGGCGGCGATGACCCGATTCTCCCCCACCAGGGGCACGAGATCCGCGATGGTCCCCAGACAGGCGATGCGCAGCAGGGCCGGCAAGGGCAGTGGACGCTCGACGCGCTGGGCCAGGGCCAGGGCCAGCTTGAGCGCCAGGCCGGCGCCGGAGAGCTCAGGGAAGGGATAGTCGCAGTGGGACTGTTTGGGATTGATCTGCACCGTGCCCTCGGGCAGCGGCTGGTCGGGCAGGTGGTGGTCCGTCACCACCACCTCGAGCCCCGCTTCCCCGGCGGCGCTGACCGCGGCCTGGGACGTGGTTCCGCAGTCGGCGGTGACGATGAGCCGGCAGCCGGCGGCGGCGGCCCGTTCCACGTGCACCGGCTGAAATCCATAACCCTCACTCATCCGCCGCGGCAGGATCGTTTCCACGCCCAAGCCGCAGGCTTCGAAAACCGCGCTGAGGAGCGCCGCAGCGGTGACGCCGTCGACGTCGTAATCTCCGACGATGGCGACCTTGGCTCCCTCCTCCCGCATCGCCAGCAGGCGTTCCACCGCGGCGTCCATGCCGGCGAGGAGGAAGGGGTCGTGGAGGTGGTCGGGAGTGGGGGTGAGGAAGCGGCGGGCGGAGTCCGGATCCTCCAGTCCCCGCCGTGCCAGCAGCGGTGCCAGCCGCGGCGGAATCCCCGCCTGCACCAGGTCGCGAGCAGCTTCGGGAACCTCGGCGGCATCCCAACGGCATGCGTTGGCGGGGGCAGCCGGCGAGGGGGAAGCGCCGGAACGAGAGGACACGGGAGGCCGCCTCAGCGATGCACGCCGAGGCGGCGGAACTTGGCTCTGCGGGCGCGGATGAGCTGCTCCGGCTCGACCTGGGACAGCTCGTTGAGGATCTCTTCCAGTCGATCCCCAACGCGCAGGGCGGTGACCTGGGGGTCGGTGTGGGCGCCGCCGGCGGGCTCCGGGATCACCTCGTCCACCACCTCCAGCTGGCGCAGGTCCGGCGCGGTGAGCTTGAGGGCTTCCGCAGCGTCCGCCTTGCGCGCCTGGTCTTTCCACAGGATGGCGGCGCAGCCCTCCGGAGAAATCACCGAGTAGGTGGCGTATTCGAGCATCAGAACGCGATCTCCGATGCCCAGGGCGAGAGCTCCTCCGCTGCCCCCCTCACCGGTGATGGTGGCCACCAGGGGCACCCGCAGGCTAGCCATCTCCACCAGGTTGCGGGCGATGGCCTCCGCCTGCCCCCGCTCCTCGGCGCCGATGCCGGGATAGGCCCCGGGGGTGTCGATGAAGGTCAGGATGGGGCGGCGAAACTTCTCCGCCAGCTGCATCACCCGCAGGGCCTTGCGATAGCCCTCGGGGCGCGGCTGGCCGAAGTTGCGGCGGATGCGGGATTTGGTGCTGCGCCCCTTCTGATGACCGATCACCGCCACGGTGCGGCCGCGAAAGCGGGCGAAGCCGGAGACCAGAGCGGGATCGTCGGCGAAGGCCCGGTCGCCGTGGATCTCCACCCACTCGTCCATCAACCGCTCAATGTAGTCCAGGGTGTGGGGCCGGTCCTGGTGCCGTGCCACGAGGGTCTTCTGCCAGCGGCCGAGGTTGCTGTAGACCTCCGCCGTCTTGCGGCCGAGCTCTTTGCGCAGGCGGTCGATATCTTTGCTGTGACCGCTCCCTTCGGGATAAGCCTCCAACTCCTCGATCCGCCGCCGTAACTCGACCAGGGGCTCTTCGAACGCATACTCCGGGGACTGCATGGGAGCGAAGCTTATAGACGCCGCGGGGGGGAGTCAAACCTAGAGCAGATCCTGCGGATCCACATCCACCACCAGGTCGCTGTCGGGCTTGGACGGCAGCACCGCCTCCAGCAGGCGACGGAGCTTTTGGCTCGATGGATCCCGCAGCAGGAGCTGGAAGCGCCACTTGCCCCGGAGCTTTTCCAGCGGTGCCGGGGCCGGGCCGGCGATGCGCACGCCGCGGGCCAGGGGATGGGCGTGAATCTTCCGCGAGAGCTCCGCCATGCGGGCTTCTCCCCGTTCTCGCTGACTGTCCCGCAGGAGCAGCTGGACCATGCGGGTGTAGGGCGGGTAGTGGAAGATGCGCCGGAAGCGTAGCTCCTCGGCGGCGAAGCCGGCGTCGTCATGGTCCAAGGCGGCGCGTACGGCGTAATGGTCCGGGTGGTAGGTCTGCACCACCACCTTTCCCGGCCGCTCGCCGCGGCCGGCGCGGCCGGCGAGTTGAACCAGCAGATTGTAGGTGCGCTCCACCGCACGGAAATCCGGGAAGCCGAGATAGCTGTCCGCAGCCATCACAGCGGTCAGAGCCACGTCGGGGAAATGGTGCCCCTTGGCGACCATCTGGGTTCCCAGCAGCACCTGCGCCTGGCCGCTGGCGAAGCGCTCCAACACCGCCGCGGCGCCCCCCCGCCGGCGCACCGTGTCGCGGTCCAGCACCACCGCCGGCACCTGCGGGAAAAGCTCCTGGAATTGCTCCTCCAGACGCTCCGTACCCGTGCCGATGGGCTCCAAGGCCTCGGCGTCGCACTCCGGACACTGGCGCGGCGCCGCCCGCCGCGAACCGCAGTAGTGACAGACCAGCATGCCCTCCCGCCGGTGATACGTCCGGGGCAGGCCGCAATCGTCGCAGCGCATGTCCTCGCCGCAGGCGCGGCACAGCAGCACCGGCGAATAGCCCCGGCGGTTGCGCAGCAGGATGATCTGGGAACCGTCCGCCAACGCCTGCTCCATCTCATCCCGCAGCCGCTGGGAGAAGACGACTTGCCCCGGCCGCCGCGGAGCGCCCTCGGCCTTGAGGTCCACCAGGACTCCCTCTGGCAGCGAGCCACCGCCGGCGCGTTGGGTCAGTTGGAGGGGTTGGAAACGACCGCGTTCGGCGTTGAGGCGGCTCTCCAGGCTCGGAGTGGCGGAGACCAGGACCACCGCGGCGTCGGCGTCCCGGCCACGCACCAGAGCCAGGTCTCGGCCGTGGTAACGGGGGGTGGTGTCCTGCTTGTAGGCCGAGTCCTGTTCCTCGTCCACCACCACCAGGCCGAGGTCCGTCACCGGTGCGAAGATGGCGGAGCGCGGTCCCAGCACCACCGGCGCATCTCCTTCCCGGATGCGCTGCCACTCCTGCTGACGCTCGCTGCCGCCGAGGGTCGAATGGAGCAACGCCAGACGCTCGCCGAAGCGCTGGCGCACCGCCCGGGCCAGAGCCGGCACCAGGGCGATCTCGGGAACCAGCAGGATGGCGCTTCGGCCCTGCTCGAGGGTCGCCTCCACCGCCCGCAGATAGACCTCCGTCTTGCCGGCGCCGGTCATTCCCTGGAGTAGGAAGGGTTGATAGGTGCCTCCGGTGACAACGCCGGTGATGGCTTCCACCGCGGTGGCCTGATCCGGGCGCAGCACGAAGCGCTCTCTCCCTTCCTCGGGACTCAGGACATGGCGATCCAGGGACAGGCGCTCCGCCTGGGTGAACTTTCGCAGCACGCCGAGATTCACCAGCCGCCGCAGCACGCCGACGCCGCAGCCCACCGTTTCGGTGATCTCCGTGCCGGTGGCGGGACGCCCCAGGGCGTCGAGGAAGTCCACTACTTCCACCGCCGGCTTGGAACGACCACAGGCTTCGCGCTGGACGGCCCGATCTCCCGGCGGCAGCTCGTAGGCGGTAATGAAGCGCCCTCCCCGCCGGCCGGGATCCTCCATCGCCACCCGGCCAGCGGCCACCAAGGCTTCCAGCACCGGGCCTATCGGAGCGAGGGAGCCGTCCCGTAGCTGCGGCCCTAGATGGGCGTGGAGCCGGCTGGTGGTGGTGGTGCCGAGCTCCAGCAATCCCTCCACCACCGCCGCTTCCGCGGGGTTTCGGGGCGGTGCCAGTGCGCCGGCGTCGGTGAGCCGAAGCCGCCGCTGTCCCCACCCCGGCAGCTTCGCCGGCAGTACCGCGCGCAAGACTTCGCCCAAGGGGGCCAGATAGTACTCGGCGGTGAACCGGGCGAGCTCCAGGAGGTTCTCCGGCAACACCGGAGCTTCGTCCACCAGATCCTCCACCGGGCGGATCTTGACTCCCTCCGGAGCGGCGTCGGGAAAGCCGACGATGACGCCGGTGAGGCGCCGCTTCCCCACCCGCACCCGCACCCGCATCCCGGCCTCGGCGAGGCCTACGAAGCCCGCGGGCAAGGAATACGTCAGTGCTTGGGGCAGGGGGACGGGAACGGCGACGGCCACCAGCCGGTGGTCACCGTTCGCCGCGCTATCGCGGACGTTCACGACCGGCTAAGAACCTGTGGCCGCCGCCCGCTGGCGGCAGTCGTCGGAGCAGAAATGAGGGTGTTCCCGAAATGGACCCGGGGGCCGTGGGAAGTGCACGCCGCATTGGGCGCACTGCACCAATTCCCGGGCCTTGGTCTCCTGGCCGGCGGAAGCCCGAGAGCTCCGGGAGGAGGTACCCGTCGAGCTCTGGTGGGCTCTGCCGCGGGAACCTACGCGGCCGCCGGAACGGGAACCGCCAAGGGTGCGGACGATACCGATGAGCAGGCGGGTGGAAAGCTCGAAGAGGATCCACAACAGGATCAGGAGCAGGATCCAACGCAACATCGCTCGCCTACCAATCCGGCATCGGCCTTGGGGGGCTCAACCGGCCTGCCGCCGGCGATCCAGCTCCGCCTCGAGGCGCTGGAGATCGGGATCGTTGGGGCGCATCCCCCGCATCTCCTCCACCACCTCACCGGCGGCGTCCAAATCTCCGACGTCGATACCCAGGACGATGGCCTTGTTGAAGCGCGCCAGCCAGTGGTCCGGATCGGCCTCCAGAGCCCGGTCCAGGGTGGCGATGGCGGCGTCCAGATCTCCCATGGCCCGATGCGACAGACCGAGGTCGATGAGCACGTTGGGGTCGTCCCCTTCGATTTCCAGATAGCGCTCGTAGAGCTCGGCGGCGCGCTGCCAATTGCCGATGTCGAAGTTGGCGTTGCCCAACTCCCGGGCGGCGGCGGAATCCTGGGGATCCTGGGCCACCCGGCGCTGGAGCTCGGCGATGCGCGCTACCGGAGCGCCGCCGCCGGCCGGGGCGCTCTGGGAAGCTCCGGGAGCGCTGGCACCGGGCTGGGCAGTGGCCTCAGCCGCTCCGTGGACCCGTAGCGGAGGCTGCACCTCCGCCATACGTTCTTCCAGCAAGTAGCCAGCGATGAAGCCGATGAGGGCGCCGATAACGAGAAAGAGTAGATTGTCGCGGGTCACGGTGATTCCTCTTGATCCTCAGATTCTCCCACGGCACGCCGCGGCTCGATCTTTTCTCCTCGGAAGGTGCCGCGCACCGGGCCGCCGCTGGACAGCTCCATGGCCGTCCAAGTGCCGCGGAACGTCCGCCGGGCGGCGTCCACTTCCCCTTCCCAAATGCTGTCGAAGCCGCGACGGGAGTCAACCCGTTCGAGGCGTAGCCGACCGCCGCTGTAGGTCCCCCGCATGGAGCCGCTGCTGCCGTCCTCCATCGCGTAAGTGCCGGAGACCAGGGTACCGTTGAGCTGCAGCGTCAGCACGCCCTCGGCGTCCTCTGGGCCACCCTCCAGCTCCCAGCGACCGCTGAGGGGATCCACCCGCACCGCGAGGGCTCCCCCCAACGCCACGATGCGCTCCGACAGCAGAGCAGTGCGGCGCAGGCGGTCGTAGATCCGCTGGCGGATCTCCCGGGTCAGAGCGTCGCTAGCATTGCGCTGCACCAACGCTTCGGCGTAGGTATTCTCCAGGGCTTCGAAGCTCAGCACGCTGACCTCTCGCCCTTCGATCTCTCCGTCGATGGCCGCCAGCGCCTCCTCCACCTCGGTCATGGCCTGCGCCTGACGGCTGCGGGCCTCGGAGTAGAGACGAAGGTCTTCAGCCAACAACTCCCGCTCCATCTCCAGCTCGGCGATCAGGAAGTCCAGCAGGCTCTGGGCTGACGCCACCGGCGCAGCGAAGAGCGCGGCGGAGCAAATCAGAGTTAGAGCGAGCCCGGCGATGGGACGGCGGTAGTTCATGGCGCGGTGATTGTAGCGTGGGTCGAGGGGCCGGGACCAGGGAGGGTGGGCGATGGACATCGGATGGATCTCGTTTGAGTCGGTGGATGGGGAACCGGCGGTGCGTCGAAACCACCTCGGCGGCAGGATCTGATCGGGGACTGCGACCCCATGGCTCTGACTTTTTTACGGCTCCCACCCTCGAAACGTCACTTCGCCAAGGGCCTGGCTCGACTTTCACCGAGGGCTGCTAGCAGAAAGGCCGCCCGCTGAGGGGCGGCCTGAAAACTGCTGAGGACCGGGGGTCCGGAAAGAGCCTTTCCGGAGGAAGAGGCTATTAGCTCGCCGCTTTGATGGCCTGGCTGCGCTTGGCCAGACTCGACTCCAACGCCTCCTCCACCTGGGTGAGGGCTTCGTCCTCGGTGAGATCGCGGACATGGGCGACCTCGCTGACGATGAAGTACTTGGCGCGCTCGAACATCTTCTTCTCGCGGAAGGAGAGGCTCTTCTTCTCGCTCACCAGCCGCAGGTTCTTGAGCACCTCGGCGACGTCGGTGAGGTGACCGGTCTTCATCTTGTCCAGATTCTGCTTGTACCGGCCTTTCCAATCCTTGTAGGTGTCGATATTGCCGTCCTCGAGGATGGCGAATAGATTCTTGATCTCTTTGGCATCGCAGAGGGGCCGCAGCCCCACCAGCTCCAGGTTGCCCTCGGGGACCATTACCTTGGAGTCGTTGGACAGCATGCGAAGGTGGTAGTAGGTCTGCTCGATGCCGTCAATGGTGCCCTTTTCGATCTTCTCGACGACGCTGACACCGTGGCTGGGGTAAACCACCTTCTGTCCGACCTTGAATGAAACCAATGGGCTCTCCTATCGTTGAACGCTGACCCCTGAGTCGGCCCCAGCCCTCGGGGAGTGTCCGCCGAAGCGGTCTTGCTGCATCAGGCTTTGCGGAGCTATTCCCACGGAGGTCAGGCCTGCTAGACTCTCATTGCTGGATAGAGGGTGCCGGCAAGAGGAAGCCGGCCGGTAGCAAGTACCGTCCATGGAAATGGCGGAATGCTCAGGGATGATGGTTGGCTGATTCGGGCTAAGTGTAAGCAGCAGCATCGCTTAGACCTGTTATAGTACACTACCCAAGGGGAGCTTGTCAAGCTAAGGCCGATCTGGCTCTACCCTTCGAACCGGTTGACAGGCACTCACCAGCCGCCTAGGATTCGACCCATCCCACGCCGGAGTGGCGGAATTGGCAGACGCAGGGGACTCAAAATCCCCCGCCTTCGGGCTTGAGGGTTCGAGTCCCTCCTCCGGCACCAGTCTTTCTCCATCTCGTACCGTCTCTCGAGGTCTTCCCCTCCCCCACCCCCGTCGAGATTCTCGGCCCCAAAATGAGAAAACCCACCGCCGAAGCGGTGGGCTCGAGAGATTCGATGAGGTGATCCGAGGAGCGATCAGCCGCCGGCGATTCTCCACCGCCGAGGATCGGAGAGGTTGCTCTTGAGCTCCTGGATCCACCGCACGGTCGCCCGCTGAGTGTGGGCGGCGCGCTGGAAGAGGAGCAGCGAAGCATAGGTATCCCGGGGCACGTTGAGAGGCTCGAGCAACCGCAAGGCGTCGTGAGCCAGATGCTGCACCGGCACCGCATCCCCCTGATGCGCAAAGGCGAGAGCCAAATCAAGGGCCGCGAGAGCGGTGTTGTGGGCCTCTCCCAGCTCAGCAAAGCCGGTGTAGACCACCCCCAGCGTCTCCGCGGCCTCCTGGTAACGCTTCAGCTCACTGAGAACTAGGCCTAGGCGCCAGTAGCCAAATAGGCGGAGCCGCCGGGTCGGAAACTCCTCCACCGGGAAGGCGCGAAGAATCTCTAGAGCAGCTTCAGGTTTGCCAGCCTCTGCGGTGTAAAGAGCGAGCGTAGTCTGAACCATAGGCTCGAGCATGGGTTCACCATTAAAGTCCAAGAGTTCCAAACTAGATCGCAGGACCTTGGCAGCTTCGACGGCATCGCCCTGATCTCGATAAATGAGAGCCAAGCTGACGAGGCATCGACCACTCCTATGGTGATCTCCCAGCCGGCGGTAGATGCGGAATGCCTCGCGCACAGAATCAATGGCCTCGTCGAAATGCCGCTGATCTCTCAACAGGGATCCCTCGAGGTGGAGAATCTCCGCCAGACTCAGAGGATCTCCCGTACCCGTCTCGAGCTTTGCATAAGCCTGCTGAAAGTGGGTCCTAGCCTCACCGTATTGCCCCTTCAGCCGGTTCGCATTTGCCAAGTGAGCCTCTGTCCTGGCTTCTAGATCGCTTCGGATACTTGGGGCCAAGCTGGAAACCGTTCCGATCTCATCGATGACAGATCGCACGATCAGGCCAGCCTGATGGACCTCCGGAGGATCCATCAACGACATAGACTGTACTTGCTCCAAGAGCTCTTGCAGGAGGCGCGGATCTCGGAAGGTTTGGGGCTCGCGGCGTATGCGCTCGCGGGCTTCATCGACGGTTAGCTCTAAGAGCTCCGTCGCGAGCCGCTGATTTGTCACTGCGTCTTCCACGTTGGCGGCAGTCTTGTGCTCTAAGGCTCTTTCCAGGGCTATCCGCATGCTGGCGGAATAATCCACGGAAGCCTGTCTCTTGGGAGCGTTGGCCTCCTGGAATCGGGCCAGTGCCTCTCTGCACTCTTCGCATCCAGTCAGCAGATGAGCTGACAGCCTCCTCAACGTCTCGGGTCTATTCGACTTGTCCGTTAGGAGGCCTTGAAGCTCAGAGTCCGTGAAGTGGTTGTTGTTCATAGTCCTGGCCTTACTGATGATTCAATAGTAATGAACTGACAAAAAATGAAGAAGCCATCAGCCGAGGATTGACATCCGATCACTCTCAAAGAGGTGCTCGTTGCCGCCCTTTGTCTGCAAGACGACATCATGTCGTTCTGCCACTAGCCGTTGGGATCAAAACCCGGGCCTGCATCCCCTCCTGGGTCCGTGCCATCGAGCGAATTCTGTCCCCCAAAGATCCACGCGTGCAGTTCCAGAAGCCAATCCCACATCTCTGTACTCCCTTACGGTCTGGTTGAGACGGGCAGTTGTCTAAACAACCGTTCCCCAGTGTATAGGTGCACTCAGATGGCAAAAGCGTGTCAAGTTCGATAACTTTTTTTATATTGAACCTGATGCATATGCTTTCGATCGAATGGATCTCTCCTCCAAGCACATACCCGCCAGGGCCCGGCAAGGGCCTGTTGTGGGGCTCTCCAGCGACCATACAAAAACCCCGGGAGGCCATGATGGCTCCTCCCGGGGCTGCTGGATTTGCGTGCGAGCATAATCGCTCGCGGCGCGGGGTTTGCAGAGGCTTCAGGCCCTCCTACTCTTCGACGTCGTCGATCTCGATGTCGTGGGTCGCGAGCAGCTGACCAATGGCCCGGTAGTAGTCTGCCAGGCGGGTGCGATAGTTGGTCACCGCCTGCACCTCGGCACTCTGGGCGGCGGAAAGGTCTTCCTGAATCTGCAGTACCTGGAAGCTGGTGGACATGCCGTTTTCGAAGCGCTTGCGCTCCGCTTCCAGGCTCTTCTCCTGGGCCCGGCTGGAGGCCCGGGCTGCGTCCACCTGACGGGCCGCCGCCTCCAGCTGGCGCACGGCGCTGCGCACGTCGGTGATCACTTCCTGCTCGGTTTGGGAGAGCTGCACTCGCCCCTGCTCCAACGCCAGATCCGCCACTGCGCTCTGGGCGCGGGCGGTACGGTTTTGCAGCGGGATACCGAACTCGACCACCGCCTGCCAGCCGGTGAAGTCGAAGGCGGTCGTGCTGTCGTTGGCGGAACTGTAGCTGGTGCCGATGCCGGAAGTGTTGTAGCGCACCTCGAGGTCGAGGCGCGGCAGCTTCTGGCGTTGGAAGTAATCCGAGTCGAGCTGCAGCCGATCGACGATCAGCTGACCGCGCTGCAGCTCGGACCGATTCTCCAACGCCACGTCGATGGCCTTCGCCAGGTCGACATCCTCCACCTCGGTACCGGCGGGATCGGTCTCCGGAACCACCTCCAGATCCCAAGAAGTGCCGCCGTCGACGTTGAGCAGCCGAAGCAGCTCGTCGGCGGCGTCGCCGACGGCAGCCCGGTCGCGAATGATGTCACCTTCCCGGCGGGCGATACCGGCTTCGCTCTGCACCAGCTCGAAGGGAGCCAGAGTGCCGACGTCGACGCGGATGCGGTTGCGCTCGTGGAGCTCGCGGGCGAGATCCAGGCTCTCCTGGGACACCTGCAGCTGCTTGCGCGCCTGCACCAGGTTCCAGTAGGCGTTCTCCACCTGCTGCACCGTGGAGATGACCTGCTGCTCGAATTCCTCCAGGCTGATGGCGCTGTTGGTGCGGGCCACCAACAGGGAGCGCTCCGTAGCCAGCCGCCCGAAGTTGCGCAGCAGCGGCTGGTTGAGGATGAACCGCGCGTCGGTGCTGTACTCCGGATTGATCTCCCGGAAGGAGTCGTTGGATTCGAATCGGCCACCGTTGAGTTGCAGCGTGGCGGTACCGCCGAAGACGGTCAGCTGGCTGATCCGAAAGGTGTAGTCCTGGAGCGAGTCCTCACGAACGTCAGCACCGTCCAGCTCGGAAGCGCTGGGAGAGGTCTCGTCGTTGAGGACCGCCGTGCCGGCCAGAGTGAGATCGTAGATGCCCAGCTCCTGGCGAATCAGCTCGCGGGTCTGCGCCCGGTCGTAGCGCTGAGCGATGAGGGCGAGATTCCGGCGCAGGGCGATCTCCACCGCCTCGTCGAGGGTCATGTAGAGCTGCTCGTCGTCGGTGCGCAGCTCGACCCCCTGGGGCGTGGAATCCGGCTGCTGGTGTAGCTGCAGAACCTCCGCCCACGCCGGGAGCACGGCGAAGACGGCCAGCGGGGCCCAGGCGAGCCAGCGATGGCGGCGCAGAGCGCTCGTCAACAGGGAAATCATGGATGCTTCCTCCTCCATTCAGAAAGATGTCGCGGAGATCGCTTGGTCGGGATTGTCGGCGGGTTCGGGAATCCTCCCGCCCTCTATATCAAGCTACGTCTCAGCCGATGAAATGTTCCACTCCGCGGCGCTTGCGCCCGGGATTGGGTCCATTCGAAGATTCAAATCAAGGCGCCGCCACCGGATCGCCGACGGTCAGCTCACCTGCATAATGACAGGCTACCCGCCGGCCGTCACCGGTGTCTACCAGGGGCGGGTCGTCCTGCGCGCAATGCGGCCGTGCAATGGGGCAGCGGGGATGGAACGGACAACCTCCCGGCGGCGAGGCCGGGCTCGGCGGATCTCCCCGCAGCACGATGCGGCGGCGCCGGCTGTTCGGGTCCGCCACCGGCACCGCAGACAACAGGCTCACGGTATAGGGATGAAGAGGACGCCGGAAGAGCTCGGAGCACTCCGCTTCCTCCACCACCCGACCGAGATAGAGGACCGCAACCCGGTCCGCGATCTGCTCCACCAGAGCCAGGTCGTGACCGATGAAGAGCAGGGTCAGCCCCAGCCGCTGCTGCAAATGGTACAGCAGGTTGACGATCTGCGCCCGCACGGAAACGTCGAGAGCGGAAACCGGTTCGTCGGCGATGAGAAAGTCCGGCTCCGTAGCAAGGGCTCGGGCGATACCGATGCGCTGGCGCTGGCCGCCGGAGAATTCGTGGGGAAAGCGCTCCATCGCCTGTTGCGGCAGGCCTACCGTATCGAGTAGCTCGCCGATGCGCTCCGCTCTCCGGGAGCGTTCGACGATGCCGTGCACCGCCAGCGGCTCCGCCAGGATGCGCTGCACCCGCATGCGGGGATTGAGGGAACCATAGGGATCCTGGAAGATCATCTGGAATCGTCGCCGGTGGCGCCGCAGGGATTCTCCGGAAAGAGCCAGCAAGTCCTCGCCATCGAAGGAGATGGAGCCGGCGGTGGGCTCGATGAGGCGAACCAGGCAGCGGCCCAGAGTGGTCTTGCCGGAACCGGACTCCCCCACCAGGGCGAAGCACTCACCGCGGCGAATCTCGAGGTCGACACCGTCCAGGGCACGAACCTCGCCGCGGTGGCGCTGCAGGATGCCGCGGCGAATGGGGAAGTGCTTGCTCAGGCCGCGGGTTTCTACCAGCACGCTCATCGCTGCACGTTTCTTTCCGCTTCGGGGGCGTGGAGGAAGCAGCGGGCCCGGCGCCGGTTCCGATGCTCGCCCTTACCAGTGGGTACCAGCGGCGGCACTTCCTGCCGGCAGATCTCCATCACTTCCGGGCAGCGGGGATGGAAGGGACAGCCGGTGGGACGGTGTCCCGCTTCCGGCACCTGCCCCGGAATGGTCGGCAGCTGACCCCGGGCGGCGGGCTGGCCGAGGCGCGGGGAGGCCGCCACCAGCCCGCGGGTGTAGGGATGGTCCGGGCGCTGGAAGAGTTGATCCACCGGCGCCTCCTCCACCAGTTCTCCGGCATACATCACCAGCACTCGCTCGCAGGTCTCCGCCACCACCGCCAGGTCGTGGGTGATCAGCAAGACCGCCAGCCCCAGCTCCTCCCGCAGGCTCTGCAACAGCTCGAGAATCTGCGCCTGGATGGTCACGTCGAGGGCGGTGGTGGGCTCGTCCGCCAGCAAGAGATCCGGCTGCCCGGCAAGCGCCATGGCGATCATCGCTCGCTGGCGCTGGCCGCCGGAGAGTTGGTGCGGGTAGTCCTTGAGGCGCCGGCGGGCGTCGGGAATGGCCACCAGATCGAGGAGGCGCTCCGCTTCCCGCTGCGCTGCGGAGCGAGACATGCGGCGGTGCAGGCGTACCGCTTCCTCGATCTGAAAACCGATGGTGAGTACCGGGTTGAGAGCGGTCATGGGCTCCTGGAAAACCATCCCCACCCGCGCACCCCGAACTCGCCGCAGACGCCGCGGCGGCAGACGCAGCAGGTCCTCCCCTTCCAGGAGCACCTCGCCGGCGGCGATGCGGCCGGGGTCGGGAACCAATCCCATGATGGAAAGGGCGGTGAGGCTCTTGCCGGAACCGGATTCTCCCACCAGTCCCACGAAGCGCCCCGCCTCGAGGTCGAAGGATAGATCCTCCACCACCGTCACCGGGCCTTGGGAGGAAGGGAATTGCACGGTCAACCCCCGTACCCGGAGCAGGCAGGGGGACGCCGTGGCTTCGACGGTGCCCGCATCTCCGGCCGAGCGGTCTGCGGACGAGGCGGCGGCCTCCGGCGTCATCGGGCCAGCTCTTCGAGCCATCCGAGCACCGTGGGCACGCCGAAACCGGTGGCCTCTCCGTTGCCGCCGGCCTGGGCGGTGCCGGCGATGTCCAGGTGGGCCCAACGCTTCAGCTCACCGACGAAGTGGGCGAGAAATCCGGCGGCGGTGCACGGGGAGGCGGAGCAGCCGGCGGAGTTGCGCAGATCGCCGTGCTCGCCCTTCATGGAGTCGACGAACTCGGGCCAAAGGGGCATGCGCCAGAGGCGTTCACCGGCCTGCCCGGCGGCGGCCAGGAGCTCCTCCGCCAGACCGTCGTCGCCGCTGAACAAGGGTGCTCCCACATCCCCCAGGGCGGTCACCGCTCCACCGGTGAGGGTGGACAGCTCCACCAGGCTCTCCGCCCCCTCCTCCACCGCCCACGCCATGGCGTCCGCCAGCAGCAGGCGGCCCTCGGCGTCGGTGTTGACGATCTCCACCGTCTTACCGTTGGCACAGCGGACGATATCGCTGGGACGATAGGCACCACCGCCGGGCATATTCTCCGCCAGGGGCAGATAGACCCGCAGCTTCAGCGGCAGCTCCAGCCGGGCCGCCCCCAGCGCCGCTCCCAGCGCTGAGCAGGCACCGGCCTTGTCGTATTTCATCGAAGTCATGTCGTTGGCGGGCTTGATGGAAAGGCCGCCGGAATCGAAGGTCACCCCCTTGCCCACCAGGGCCACCGACGGTCCTCCCTCGGACCCGTCGTCGCGTTCGAGGCGCACCATGCAGGGTGGCTGCCGGGAGCCCAGCCCCACCGCCAGGATGCCGCCCATGGAACGCTTCTTCAACTCCTTGGGCCCTAGCACCCGGCAGTGGAAGCCGTGGCTCAGGGCGAGGCTCTCCATCTCTTCGGCGAGCTGCCGCGGCGTCGCCTCGTTGGCCGGAGCGTTGGACAGATCCCGGGCGACGGTGACCGCCGCGGCGGCGGCCCGGCCTCGATCCAGCTGGTCCCGGAACAGCCGGGTCTCCCCCACCGGAGCCACCAGCAGGATCTTGCCCAGCCGCGGCTGGCTGAGGTCCGGCACTTGCAGATAGCGATCGTAGCGGTATTCGGACAGCAGAGCCCGACGAATCATCCGCGCCGCGGCGTCCCGGCCGCGGGTCTCGGCGTGCTCCGGCGGCACCACTGCAGCCCGCCGAGCACCGTTGGTGCGGGCATAGAGCAAGGCCTCATCGAGCCACTCTTCGAGCCTCCGGCGATCCCATCGGGAGCGTTTCCCCAGCCCCCAAAGGCTCACCACCTGATCGCGGCCGGCGGCTTGCCCGCGGCCGGGACGATCCAGCGGAACCGTGGCCTCGCCGGTCTGGCCGTCCCGCCCCTTCCATCCCTGGCGCCGCGCGATCCCCAGGGCAGCCTGCCCCAGCTCTTCCGGCAGACGCTCTGTGGGCGGCGCTTCGTCCTCGAAGCAGCCGACGGCGATGAGGTCGGCGACGAGCCGGCCTTTGGTGGCGATACCGATGGCGACCACGCTGAGATCCGTTCCTTTCTTCGTGTCCTGCTCTTCGTGTCCTAATCGCTTCCCGTGTGGGGCACAGGGGAGTCTAGCAGCCGGCACTCCAGCTTTTGCCGCTGGTCGCAGAACCGGCGGTATGCTATACGTTCCCCCTCGAACGAGAGGAATCACTCCGTCCATGGCAGCATCGTCCATCATTCAGTCGCTTCGCGGCTCGACCCACTTCCTGTCCTCGGATCCGGCGGAGCTGAGCCAGCTACTGCCGGGGATGGAGCGCTTCCTGCCGCCACCGCCGCGGGTCTTCCTGGAGGATGAAGAGGCGACCCCGCTGCGCGGCTATCCGGTGCTCTTCTCCCGTGCCTACCAGGAGCTGCGCAACTCCCTGGCTACCTACATCGAGCTGGAGGAGCAGGCGCAGATCGCCGGCGTTCTGCGCCGCAGCTTCGACGCCAGACAGCACTCCACCGCCTGGGATACCTACCGGCGCTTCCTGGAACGGGCGCTGGAGAACGTCACCCTGTCGAGTCACGGGCGGCAATTCCCCGAAGTCTTCTGGCTACTGCACTCCCACGACATCGCCCGCTGCCTCAAGCAGACCCCCCGGCGTGTCCGCAGGATGGGCGTCGGCGGCGAACGCAATCTCGGCGACTCGATCAAATATCGAGTCTTCGACCGCTATCAGGATCGCCTCCTCTCCACCACCTATGACCTGGTCCAACGGCTGGCGACGGATACGGAAGAGGTCGAGGAGGAGCTCTTCTCTCGCCTGTTGCGGCGCATGCTCGACAATGTGCTGATCTTCACCGAGGACTACATCAGCCACACCCTGGACGAGTTGAGCAGCTATTTCACCGGCTGCCTGGGTATCGACGGCCGGGATCTGCGCAAGCGCTTGCAGGCCCTGGAGCAATGGCACGGGGAACAGATGGAGCGCAATCCCCTTCTCGGCCACACCGTGCGCCACCTGGTGAAGCCCGAATCCGGAGAGGACTCGGCGCGGTTGCTGCGGCGTAGCGGCTATGTTTCCTACCTCGCCGGCCTCGAAGGGTATGACGCGGAGCGCCTCCTGAGCCCGCAGCAAGTAGCGGTGTGGGAGAACCTGCTGCTCAAGCTCAAGGAGTTCGAGCTCTACCACCTGCTGCGGCGCCATGCGGTGCTGGTTTACCGCCAGGAGGACGGCAGCATGGTGTGTACCCCTTCCAGTGCTTCGCGCCCCGGCGCCAGCGGCCAACACATGCTGCTATCCGCCGCCACCCGGCCGTTGGACTTCATGGCCCCCTGGGTGGTGGATCCGGTGGTGCAGCGTTTCGGCCTGGTCTATGACATCACCGACTTCTCCGCCCTGGTCTCGGTGCTCCGCCTCGCCGGCGCAGAAGCCCAGGACCAGAGCTTTCGCGCCATGTTCAGCTTCCAGCGGCGAATCCACCGGCTGGCGGACAACCACCGCATGAAGTTGGAGAAATACCTTGGCGACGGGGCCTTCTTCTCCAGCCGTCATCCGCGGGAGCTCTTGCCCTGCGCGGTCCGATTGCAGCACATCTACCGCCAGGCGGTGGGCGAGGGCTTCCCCTTCAACCGCGGCCTGCGCATCGCTCTCAATTTCAGTAGCTACCGGCTGGTGCCGCTGCGCACCCAGGACGTGATCTCGGAGGCGGATCGCTACGAATTCTTCGGTCACGGCGTGGTGGAGCTCTCCCGCCTCACCACCGGCAAGGTGAGCCGGGAGATCGATGAGATCAAGAACATGCTCATCAGCCAGGGCTATCCGGAAGCCACCGTGCACCGCTTCTTCGCTCCCATGATGGACCGCAACGTGGAGCTGGTGGACAAGCATCAGGAAGGGCGGCAATTCTTCGCCTACATCAACCGCAATGGCCATCTGGTCAACGAGGGCATCGTCGCCACCGGCCGCTTCGTTGCCGAGGTGGACTCCGACGTCGAGCCCTTCGAGCTGCGGCGCTGCACCGTCGGCGGTCAAGGCTACCTGGCGCTGGAGCTGGAGGAGGAGCCCGGAAGGATGATGCGGGTAGCGCTGCGCAAGCTCGGTATCGCCCGCCTCAAGGGCCTCGACGACCTGGCCATCTACGAGGTGGTGGGGGCCGATGATGCGGAGTCGGTGGAAGAAACTCCTCTCCCTGAAGGCCGGCTGCTGGAGCATCTGGACCGAGAGTTTTCCGACCGCCGCCTGAGCAGCATGTAGGCTCGCATCGTGCTAGCCCGAAGGCCGCTTTTCCAACCGCCCAAGACTCCCCCACCGCCACCTCAGGAGCTGCTCCATGAACGAGATTCTCTGGCATACCGACCTCCCGGGCCTGGCACCGCCGCGCCGGGGCAAGGTACGGGACGTCTATGACCTGAGCGAGACGGGAGCGGGTGAGCGCCTGCTCATCGTCGCCAGCGATCGCCTCTCAGCCTACGATCACGTTCTGCGGCCGGGGATTCCGGACAAGGGCAAGATCCTCACCCAGCTGTCCAATTTCTGGTTCCGGCGGCTGGAGGAGGTGATGCCCAATCATCTGCTGGCCACCTCCCTGGACGCCGTGGCACTAGGAGAGCTGGCGCCGGAGCTCGCCGGCAGCGCGGAGCAGCTACGGGGCCGCACGATTCTCACCCGCAAGGCCGAGGTCGTGCCCTTCGAATGTGTCGCCCGGGGGTATCTGGCGGGCAGCGGCTACCGCGAATACGTCGCCGGCGGAAGCGTCTGCGGGATTCCCCTGCCGGACGGTCTCGAACGGGCCAGCCGCTTGCCGGAGCCCATCTTTACCCCCGCCACCAAGGCCGAGGAAGGGCATGACGAGAACGTCGACTTCGACACCATGGCGGCGGCGGTGGGCGAGGAACTGGCGGTGCGTCTGCGGGATTTGACCCTCGAGCTCTACCGCCGGGCCGCCGACCATGCCGCTCAGTGCGGCCTGCTGCTGGCGGACACCAAATTCGAGTTCGGATTGGTCGATGATGAGCTGCTATTGGTCGACGAGGTCCTGACCTCCGACTCCTCCCGCTACTGGCTGGCAGATCAATGGCGGCCGGGTGCGGAGCCGGTGTCGGTGGACAAACAATACGTGCGCAACTGGCTCGACAGCACCGGCTGGGACCACGAGTCCCCACCGCCGGTACTCACCGACGAGGTGGTGGCGGGCACCCGCGACCGCTACCTCGACGCCTACCGCCGTCTGACGGGGAGTGAGCCCGAGCTCTGAACTAGGTGGCTAGAAGGGCGGGGCCCCTTCGTCCAGGGGCGGGGCGGCGTCGAAGCCATCGGGGTCGGGGTTCTTGAACGAGGTCACCTCGCCCAGGAAGATCAGCGGTACCGAGCCCGTTTCGCCGTTACGGTGCTTGGCGATGATCAGCTCCGCCAGGCCCTTCTTCTCCGGATCGTCCGGATGGTAGACCTCGTCGCGGTACACGAAGCACACCATGTCCGCGTCCTGCTCGATGGCGCCGGATTCGCGCAGGTCGGAGAGCTGAGGGCGATGGTCGCCGGTGCGGCGCTCCGGGTTGCGGGAGAGCTGGGAGAGGGCGATCACCGGGATCTCCAGCTCCTTGGCCAGCTGCTTGAGGCCGCGGGAGATGGCGGCGATCTCCAGGTTGCGGTTCTCGTAGCGCCCGCCTGCCTGCATGAGCTGCAAATAGTCCAGAATCAACACGTCGAGCCCCTTCTCCGCCTTCAGCCGCCGGGACTTCGACGACAGCTCTAGCAGCGTCGGATTGGGCGAATCGTCAATGAAGAGGGGCGCATGCTCCGTGCGGCGCACCGCGTCGTGGACTCGGCTCCACTGTTGGTTCGAAAGCAGGCCGGAGCGCAATTTGGTGAAGCTGATATCCGCCTCCGCGCAGAGCATGCGCAGCGCCAGCTCCTGCTCGCTCATCTCCAACGAGAAGATCCCCACCGAGCGATCCTCGCGCATAGCCACGTGCTGGGCGATGTTGAGCGCCAGACTGGTCTTGCCCATGCCCGGCCGGCCGGCGACGATGATCAGGTTGCCCTTGTTGAGACCGTGGGTGATGCGGTCGAATTCCCGAAAGCCAGTGGGAACCCCGATGAGAGAAGCACCGGGGCGATCCTCGAGATCGTGGACCGTCTCCTCCAGTACCGCGCCGATACTCGAAAAGCCGCGACTGATGCTCTCCTCACCCAGCCCGAGGATCGTCTGCTCCGCCTTGGCCAGCGCCTCCTCCGCGACCATGCCTCCTTCCAGGCAGTCGCGGATGGTCTCGGTGGCGGCGTGCACCAGCCGGCGGCGCACCGAACGCTCCTTGACGATCTCGGCGTAGGAGTCGACCCGGCTCAGGTCCGGCAGATCGATGTCCAGACTGGCCAGGTAGGCGAGGCCGCCGGCGGCCTCCAGCTGCATGCGCTCCTCGAGCCCCCCTTGGAGGGTGCGCAGATCGATGTGGGTGCCACCCTCCTGGAGGTCGAGCATGGCCTGGTAGACCAGGCGGTGGCGCTCTAAATAGAAGTCTTCGGAGGTCAGCCGCGCGGAGATCAGCGGCAGCATGCTCGGCTCCAGCAGCACGGCAGCGAGCACCGCGCGCTCTGCCTCTTCGCTCTTGGGCAGAGTCTGGGGCTGGGTGAGGGTTTCGAGCATTGCTGTTGATGTCTCGGCAGGGACCGGCGCCAAGAATCACGCTCCCGGAGCGATGGGGAGACTGGGAAGGGGTGGCATTGGCTGCCGGAATTGCATCGACGATCCTACATGAAAGTTCCCGCCGGCGGAGTCTTCGAGACGCGTTTGCCGGCAGTTGTTCAAACTTCCTCGGACCTCCGTCCCACTTCCGCCTCCGCAGGTCTCGAAGAGCCTCCGCCGGTCTCGAAGAAAGCGCCGGCACGGTATCATGCAAAGCGCATCCACCGTCCGGACAACCTGGGAGACCCGTCATGAGCCACCGTTCCCGTGCCATCCCCTCGCCCCTTCTGGTCAGCGCCGCCGTCTTCTCTGCTCTCCTCCTCGCCATCCTCGGCATCGCCGGCCCCAGTGCTGCGGAGGGTTTGGAGAGGACTTCCGACAGCGCCCTCTCCAAGCCCTTGGACCCTCTAGCCCACACCTACTCCATCGTCGCCCGCGACCCCGCCACCGGCCAGCTCGGCGTGGCGGTGCAGAGCCATTGGTTCCAGGTCGGAGCGGTGGTGCCCTGGGCCCGTGCCGGCGTCGGCGCCGTGGCTACCCAGAGCTTCGTGCGGGTGGACTACGGCCCCAAGGGCCTCGACCTCATGGCCGCGGGCACCAGCGCCTCCCAGGCTCTCGACCAGCTCCTCGCCGAGGATCCCCAACGCTCCGTGCGCCAGGTGGCGATGGTGGATCACAAAGGCCGGGTGGCGGCGTGGACCGGCGAGCAATGCATCGCCGAGGCAGGTCATCACCGGGGCGACGGCTACAGCGTGCAGGCCAATCTGATGCTCGCGGACACGGTGCCGGAGGCGATGGCGAAGGCCTATGAGAAGGTCGTAGCGGATTCGGCGGAGGACTTCGCCGGCCGCTTGCTGGCGGCTCTGGAAGCTGCCCAGGGGGAGGGCGGCGATATCCGCGGCCGGCAGAGCGCGGCGCTGCTGGTGGTGCGGGCGGAAAGCACCGGCAATTCCTGGGAGGACCGGCTGGTGGATCTGCGGGTGGATGACCACGCCGAGCCGCTAGTGGAGCTGCGGCGCCTCCTGGAGCGCCACCGGGCCTACGACGAGATGAACCGCGGCGACGAGGCCATGGCCACCGGCGACCTGGACGCCGCCGTCGGGCATTACACCCGCGCCGCCGACATGGCACCGGAGATCGTCGAGCTGCCCTTCTGGAAGGCGGTCACCCTCTTCGATTCCGGAGCCACCGAGCAGGCCCTGCCCATCTTCCAAGAGGTCTTCGAACGGGAGGAGCGCTGGCGCGAGGTCCTACGACGCCTGCCCGCCGCCGGCCTGCTGAAGGCGGAGGCGGTGGCAGTGATTCTCGGGGAGGAGGCCGGGGAAGGGGCCGCGGCATCGGAGGCGGCGGAGGGGACTCCCTGAGCCGCCCGGAGACTACTCCGCCTTGTCCAGCACGATGCGGAGAATGGTCTCCTGGGTTCCCACCAGATCGCCGGTGCGCACCGAGCGTTCCTCCTCCAGAGGCCGGCCTCCGAGGCGGGTGGTGCCGGCCTCCGAACGTTCTCGGATCCACACCGCTCCGGAGCGCTGGAAGAGCTCGAATTGCACCGGGGCTACATTCTCCTCGTCGGTGAGGATGCAATCGCAGGTAGAGCGCTTGCCCACCGTCGCCTGCTCGCGCAGAGTCAGCCGGTACTCCTTGCCTTTGCGGCTCCCCCGCACCACCACCAGACGCACCGGGAGGGGCTCCAGCACCGGTGCCACTTCCCCCGTGTCCACGTCCTCCAAATCGATGGGCAGGGGAATCTCACTGCCCTCCCGAGCCTTGGGCTTGCGCCGGCCCAGGAGCACCGCCATCACCGCCAGCACCAACACCCCGGCGATGGCCCACACCCACCACGGTGGCTGATCCCCACCGCCGTCCTTCGCTCCCTCGGACGGCTCCGCCGGACTCGTTCCCGCCCCATCCCCGGTGTCTCTTCCTGCCGCTGCTGTCCCGGCGTCGTCCCCATCGGTGGAGACGCCGTCCGCGGGCATGGTGGTTTCCGGAACGTTCGCAGCTTCGCCCCGTCCGGGCAGCAGACGCAGATCCATGCCCCGGCTGAGCACCCGGCTCCCCTGAGCCAGGTCCAGCTGCAACCGGGAGACGCTGCCGTCGGCGGAACATTGGGTGCAGGTGAGATCGGTGACCCAGACTCGTCCCACCGCTTCCCGGATGGCGCCATAGGCTTCCGAGAAGTCCGTCTCGTCGGAGGCGAAGAACGCTCCGCCGGAGTTCTCCGCTAGCCGCCGCAGCACCTCGAGAAACTCCGTCCGCAAGGGCTCTCGCAGCCGACTGTAGCCGATGGCGTAGATAGGAAGAGGGTTGTCCCGCAGCTGTTGGAGCACGTCGTCCAGCGCCAGACCACTCCCCTCGTCCCGACCGTCGGTGAGCACCACAAGGGCCCGGCGAAGCGGCAGATCCGCATCCCGGCGCAATCCTAGCTCCAAGGCGTCCCGCAGGCCGCGGTGAAGCACCGTCAAATCGTCCGTGGGGCCGAGGGTGGCGAGCCCCTCCCGCAGCGCCTGGGCATCTTCGGTGAAGTCCACCACCAGCCGGCTGTCCTCGCCGAAAGCCAGGATGGCCGCCCGATCCCGAGGCCCAAGAGCGCCGATCCATTCCTCCAGGGCACTGCGAATCCGTCCGAAGGTGGCGGTATCCAGAGAGCGAGAAATATCCACCAGGAACACGTAGGCGACGCCCTCCTCGGTCTCGGCGAAGGGAGTGAGCTCCGAGACCAGCGCCTGGCGGCCGCCCAGGGAGGCGGTGAAATTCTCTGCCGATGCCGCCTCTAGGGCTTTCCCGGAAGAGTCCAGAAGATCCAGGTAGACGCGCACTTGGGGCGGCTGCGAGGCGGTTTGGACGGCCTGATTGATGGTCAGCCGCTGGACCTCTTGGGCAGCGGCTGGAAAGCCGGGCAGAGTCAGGAGCAAGGTGGTGACTACCGGCAAGATGACGGATCGCAGGCTCATAAAAACCCCATGGCGGTCGGTGGACGGGGAGCACGGCCGGTCGAGGACCATTTTCGCCGCTGGACAAAAAGGAAAAGACTGGAAGAATTCTAGCGTCTGCACTCAGGGGGCTCAAATCATTCCCGGACCACCGCGCCGATTCTCCGCCCCAAGGCTGCGTTGCCAGCGGGGCGCCCTCTCGGCCGCGAGGCGACGGTGGGCGGCGACGCCGGCGGTTGATAGACTTCAAGCTTCTCAAGACCCGCTGCGGCGGCCCGGAAAGCGACTCTCCATGCCCAAGCTTGCCACCAGCGACTCTCCATCCCCCGAGGTTCTCCGCTCGTCCTGGGAGCCCCTGGGACGGATGATGTTGGACTACCTCGAAGGGGATTCCACGGCGGCGGCCACGGTGGTGCGGCGGGACGGCCGACGGGAGCCCTTCGAAGGCTCGGACCTCTTCCGCAGCGATGGCTTTCCCATGGCCGAGGAACTGGCGCTGGAGCTCGCCCGGGGACGGGTGCTGGATGCCGGCGCCGGGGCCGGCGCTCACGCTTTGGAGCTGCAGCGCCGGGGCCACCAGGTCGTAGCTCTGGACGTCTCGCCCTCCGCCGTCGAGGTCATGCGCCGCCGCGGTGTCGAAGACCCGCGGGCCGGTAGCCTCCTGGATCTACATCCGAAGCGGCAGCAGGAGCGCTTCGACACCCTCCTCCTGCTGATGAACGGCGCCGGTCTCGGCTCGACCCTGGAAGGTCTGGAACAGCTCCTCCGCCACTGCCACGGCCTACTCCGACCCGGTGGCTCGATTCTCCTCGACGGTGCCGACCTCCGGCGTACCGAGCATCCTCTCGAACAGCGCAGCCTCGGTCGCCGAGTACTCGATGGACGCTACTTCGGTGAGGTGCACATGCACCTGGAATACCGGGGGCTCGTGGGAGCCCCGTTCCAATGGCTCTTCATCGACCACCGCACCCTTCGCTTCCAGGCCCGCCGAGCCGGCTGGGTCAGCCAGGTCCTGTTCGAAGACGACGAGGGAGCTTACCTCGCCCGCCTGACACCGCAGCCGGGGTACTCCACCGGCCGCTCTCCTGGCCAATCCCCTCGTAGCTCCACTGGCCACTCTGCTGGGCGCAGCGAGGTATGAGAAGCTCGATCCTGTGAGCCGCTCCCCCATCACCGAACGCGCCATCGCCACCGTCGCCGAAAACCGCATTCGCGACGCCCAGACCGAGGGTCTGTTCAACAACCTCCCCGGCGCCGGCCGCCCCCTCCCCTGTCTCGACGAGCCCTACGACCCCAACTGGTGGCTTCGGCAGTGGGTACGCCGGGAGAGGCTCACGCGGGCGCTGGTGGGTCGGGAAGACTGAGCTGCTTTCCGACGACCTCACGCTGCCAAAGGAGAAGCCGGACCTCGATCTCCGGAAGGAGATGCCTCTAGGAAAGGAAGGAGAGCGCTCGTGCCTCGTCAAAAGATCCCAGGGAGACTCACCGCCTTCTTGTTGATCGCCGCCATCTTCTCCATGGCCGCTGATGGCGACGGCTGCAGTCTCTTCGTGATCTTCGCCTTCGTCGTTTTGCTGCTGGCTATCGCCATCGCCGCCAATCGAACGGAGAGCCCAAGGAAGTCTCCCCCTCAGCAGAATCGCAGGGTCCAGCTCCGGGGCTCGACGGCTCCCAGCCGAGCACATCGGGGCCCGTGGCTGCGGCCTGGGGAGTGCTGGCAGCCGCCGGGGCGAGCGGTCCGCGTCGCCGGATTCGATCTACCCGACGGCATGGTCTATGTCGGTGAGGGTTTGTTGGAAGCGGACGCCCGGTGGAATACGGAGCCGGCTCTGATTCATCCGAAGCTGAGCCTGGACCGGAATCATCCGGACCTCACCGGCGAGAGTCTGCCGTATTGGCCTTCCTACCGTGAGCTGACGCCGGCCGCCCGAGCCGGCTATCTGGGTTGGCTGGCGGGCGGCCGCAAGGCACCACAGGCTCCCATCGGATTCGTCTTTCTCTTCTTCTACGGCCTGGAAAGGCGCCTGCTTGTCGACCCGCCCATTTTGGGCCTTACCGAAGCGGAGGGTTCCGCCTTGCGTCGTGAGATCGCGAGGCTGCTGGAGATTTATGGGAACAGCTCTTCCTTCTCCGGCTATGCCAGCTCCTTGCTCGCTTACCTAGAGGCGGAGACGGATCAGGCTCTCGTCTCTCGATCTCCTGGCTTCGGTGGGCCCTCGGCCGGCGTCCTGCCCACCGATGCGGCACTTGCTCTCGGCCACCTGGCGGTGGCCCGTGCGCCCATCCCGCCGGACTGGGCTTTGGCCTGGCTCCGAGGCAGCCCGACGGTGTCTCTACGCACGCCGGTACGGCGGTGCTGGGATCTCTTCCGCATCCTCTTTCGGATCCGCTACGCGAAGACTTTTGGCGACGGTCTGATTCTTCGACCTAATAAGACGCGGCTAGAGCTGAGCTATTACCCCGCGAGCGAAGGGATTGAGCATCGTACGCGGAAGCTGGATCTGCCGGATGTCAATTGTCTCTCCGCTCCCCTCCGCAAGCTCGCCGATCTGGCCGAGTCCGTGACCTCGGAGCTCGATTCCTATAGCCGCTGGCTCTCTCGTCGGCAGGACGGAGACAGCCCTTTGCACGGCCTGGCATTGTTGCCGGCGGAGTTGACGGAAGAGGTCCAGGAAGCACGCCTGGACGAGCTAAAGCAATGGCTGGAGGCCCAGCTGGAGGAGGGCAGCACTGTTCTTCCGGGACCGAAGCCCCTGATCCGGTGGTGGCCTACGAAGCATGAGGATCGAATGCTCAAAAAGGAGACCACCGGCTTGAGTCAGTTGCTGGAACGCCTCGGCGTCGGCCTGGAACCGGATGTGCGATTCGCTGGTCCGATGCTCAAGGCTGGAGCACCGGTGGTGCTCTTCCGCCAGAACGAAACCATGGGGGCGACGCCTTCCAAGGAATACGTCAACGCGACTCTCCTGCTGCATCTGGCCTCTACTGTAGCGGCGGCGGACGGTGAAATCGGAGCGGCCGAAGAGGAGCATTTGGAAGGGCAGCTCGAGGAGGCGTTCCAGCTCGCCGCCGGAGAAAGGCATCGTCTACGCGCCCATTTGAAGTGGCTCCTCGCCGCGCCACCGGGCTTTGCGGGGATCAAGAAGCGGACTCAGAAGCTGTCCGATTCTCAACGCCACGAACTTGCAATGCTCTGTGTCACCATTGCCGGTGCTGATGGACGCATCGATTCTGAAGAGGTCAAGATCCTAGAAAAGATCTATTCCCTCCTCGGTCTGGATCGCCAAGACGTATTCAGCGACCTTCACCAGCTGACGGCAGGCTCCCCAGCAGCGGAGGAACCGGTGACGGTACGGCCCGCCGACTCCAGGGAGATCGGCTTCGCCCTTCCCCAGCCCGCCTCCCCCGAAGACCAGGGAGGATTTCGTCTCGACCCGGAACGGGTCCGGCAACGGATGAGGGAGAGCGAGGAAAGCAGCCGTCTATTGGCCGAGATCTTCTCCGAAGAGGAGGACGAGGAGGTGGCCGCGGAGCCTGCCAACCCTACCGCGACGGCAGGGACGGCGGGGCCTTCGGTGGCCGGTCTCGACCCGGCGCACCAGTCCTTGCTCGAGGCTCTTCCGTCGGAGCAGGAACTGCCTCTGGGGGAGTTCGAACGACTGGCGGAGGATCTCGGGCTTCTGGCCAACAGCGCCCTGGACGTGGTCAATGAAGCAGCACTGGATCTCTGCGACGAGCCTTTGCTGGAGGGTGAGGATCCCTTGGAAATCAATCCATACGCGTTGAAGGAGATGCTGGGATGACCGACCGAAAGCGCATTCGCCCCCGGGTTCGAGATGCCGTGATCCAATCCTTGAAGGCCGGGGTGGTCCCCAGAAGCGGCCTGCAGCACGTGCAGGTTGGCCGCAAGCGAGAGGTGGAAGCCCTGGTGGCGGATCTCGACCGCATTGCCGATGGCGGTGCCGCTATCCGCCTGATCATCGGTGAGTATGGCTCGGGTAAGACCTTCTTCTTGCAGCTGGTGCGCTCCATCGCTCTGGAAAAGAAGCTGGTGGCTGCCCACGTGGATCTCAATCCAGACCGGCGACTCCATGCTACCGGTGGGCAAGCGCGTTCCCTCTACCGTGAGCTGATGCGCAACCTCTCGACCCGCGGCAAGCCCGACGGTGGAGCTTTGCCCAGTGTCGTGGAGCGTTTTGTCAGCACGGCGCTCAAGGAATCACGAGGCCGTGGGGTGAGCGCCGAGACGGTGATCCACGAACGCCTGGACAAGCTCAGCGAACAGGTCGGTGGGTATGACTTTGCTGAAGTGATCGCGGCCTATTGGCGGGGCCACGATACCGGCGACGAGACCCTGAAGAGCCACGCGATCCGCTGGCTTCGGGCCGAGTTCTCCACCCGTACTGATGCCCGGCGAGCGCTGGGGGTACGATCCATCGTCGACGATGCCCACGTCTACGACTACCTCAAGCTCTTCTCCGCCTTCGTCCGATTGGCCGGGATGTCGGGATTTCTGGTGTGCCTGGACGAGGTGGTGAATCTGTACAAATTGGCCAGCGGCCGAGCCCGTCGTTCCAACTACGAGCAGATTCTGCGCATTCTCAACGACACCCTCCAGGGCAGCTCCGAAGGATTGGGTTTCCTGCTCGGAGGAACCCCCGAATTCCTCCTCGACCCCCGCAAGGGGCTTTACAGCTACGAGGCTTTGGAAACACGCCTGAGCCGCAATACCTTCGCGGTAGACGGGCTGGTGGACTTCACCGGCCCGGTGCTTCAGTTGGAGAATCTGAGCCCGGAAGATCTCTATGTCCTGCTGACCAAGATCCGTCATGTCTTCGCCGCCGGTGATCCCCAGAGTTTCCTCCTCCCCGACGAGGGGCTTCATGCCTTCATGGAGCATTGTTCCAAGCGCATCGGCGAGGCGTACTTCCGCACCCCTCGCAACACGGTAACCGCTTTTGTCAATCTCTTGGCGGTGCTAGAGCAGAACCCCGAAGCCAACTGGCGAGAGCTGTTGGGACGGGTCGACCTCTCGGCGGATCCAGGGCCTTCGGAGTCCGACGAGGAACCGGCGACAGACCCGACCGCTGTGGGCCGGCTCACAGGTGGCAAGAAGGAAAGCGATGATTCCCAGGACGAGACCGGGGACGATGACGAGCTGGCTTCCTTCCGGCTCTAACTACCCTGGAGCTTCCGAGCTTCGAACATGATGAGCTCTTCTGGTTTCCATCGCCTCCATCCCGGCGTCCAGCGATGGATCGGGCGCGAGCGGTGGACAGAGCTAAGGCCCATCCAGGAGCAGGCCATCGACAAGGTTCTGGCCGGCGAGGAAGACCTTCTGTTGAGCGCTCCTACCGCCGGTGGTAAGACCGAAGCCGTCTTTCTGCCCGTCGTTTCGCGCCTCGCCGAGAGCCCATCGAAAGGGCTGGGCTGCCTGTGCCTGAGCCCTCTCAAGGCTCTGATCAACGACCAATTCGACCGCCTCGAATTGTTGGCACGGGACGCCGGCGTGATGGTCCACCGTTGGCACGGCGATGTTCCTGCCAAGGAGCGGCGCAAAGTGGTCGAGGGCAGCGGAGGGATCCTGCTCATCACCCCAGAGTCCTTGGAGGCCTTCTTCGTGCTCCGAGGCTCTCGCCTGCCCTCTCTCTTCCGATCCTTGCACTATCTGGTGGTGGATGAGCTTCACGCGTTCCTGGGCAGCGCTCGGGGAAAGCAGTTGCAGTCACTATTGCATCGGGTGGAGGTCCTGATCGGCCGGCGGGTGCCACGCATCGGGTTGTCAGCGACCCTGGGAGACCTGGACGTGGCCGCTGAGCTCCTGCGCCCCAGGGGAGGTGCCGAGGTCGCCCGGATCCAAGACCGTTCCGGAGGAGCCGAGATCCGCCTGCAACTGCGAGGCTACCTGGCGAAGGATCCGCGTCGCGAAGCTTCAGCGGAATCCCCGACACCGCCAAGCGCGGACCGGATTCCAGCCCATTTGTTCCGAGTCCTCCGAGGCGGGAACCATCTGGTCTTTGCCAACAGCCGGCAGCGGGTCGAGCTTCTCTCCGATGACTTGCGCGAGCTGGCGGAGTCCCAGCGAGTTCCCAACGAGTTTCTGCCCCACCACGGAAATCTATCGAGGGCATTGCGGGAAAGCACAGAGGCGAGGCTCAAGGAGGCTGGCCGGCCGACCTCCGTCGTCTGTACATCAACGCTGGAGCTGGGCATCGACGTCGGCCATGTGGACAGTGTTGTCCAGGTGGGCCGGCCCCAGAGCGTCAGCGCCCTTCGCCAGCGCCTGGGGCGATCCGGCCGCAGAGGAGAAGCGGCCATCCTCCGCCTCTACATTACCGAGAGCGAGGTGACCGCCCGCAGCTCCCTGCAGGACATGCTCCGGCCTTCGCTCGTAGAAGCCTTGGCGGTGATCGACCTCTTGCTGGAAAATCGCCTGGAGCCACCCCCGCGGGGCCAGCTGCACTTCTCCACCCTGATCCAGCAAATTCTGTCGTGCATCGCTCATCAGGGAGGGATCCAAGCCCGGCAGCTCTACCGCCTCCTGTGCCGGAACGGCCCCTTCGAAGGCGTCGATGCAGAAACGCTGGCCTTCCTCCTCCGGCACCTGGCGAGCCGGGAGCTGATCACTCAGACCAGCGACGGCGACCTGGTCCTGGGGCTCCAGGGGGAACGGTTGGTGGGCCACTACTCCTTCTACGCAGCCTTCTCGACTCCTGAGGAGTACACCCTGCGATCTGGAGGCAAGACCCTCGGGTCCCTGCCTTTCATCGTTCCGCTGCGAGAAAAGCAGCCCCTCGTCTTCGCCGGACGACGGTGGAAAGTAGCGGCTATCGACCTGGAGAGCAAGGTAGCGGATTTGATACCCGCCCACGGCTCCAATCCACCGATCTTCGGCGGTGGTCCCATCGGTGTCGCCGATCTTGTGCGGCGCCGAATGCGCCGGATCTATCAGAGTCCCGAAGTGCCCATCTACCTCGACCAGGGGGCCCGCAAGCTCTTGGAGGAGGGACGCAAGACTTATGCAGAACTGGACCTTCGAAGCCAACGGCTCATCGAGCTAGGGGACGCCACCCTGCTCTTCCCCTGGGTCGGTGACGGAGCTTTGAGCACTCTGGAGCTCTGGCTGGCTCAAGACGGCTTGAAGGTGGTCAACCATGGGATCCTCGTCGAGGTCGAGAAGCTCCGTCCCCGAAAGCTACTTCGGACGATTCGGAGGCTGGTAGACCAGGGGCCGCCGGACGGCGTGAAGCTAGCCCACGAGGTAGCCCAACGAGGTGCCGAGAAGTACGATGAATATCTACCGCCGGATCTGCTCGCTGCGGATTACGCCTCCCGAGCCCTCGACCCGCTGGCGGCCCATCGGGCCTTGAATGAGGTGCTGGAGGAGCACGCCGGTGGCGGGTCGGGATCCATGGATTGACCATTCCACCGCGGGGCCCGTGCTCACGCCGGGACCTTGTCACCCGACCCCAGATATGAGACGGTTAACGGCTGAGCCTATTGAGTTTGGCTGGTCCTGGACCAGCCAGAGATTGCAATACTTGGAGGATTAGCCAATGCGTTTTCTAATCTGGGTCCTGGCCGTCGTCTTGCTCTCTACCACCGCTGTGGAAGCGGGGCCTTTCAAGAAATTCCGCAAGAAGGACAAGGATGACGGGGAGAAGGCCCGCAGCATCGACACCGACGACACCTTCCTGGGTAGCGACGACTACAAAGAGGGCGAAGAAGTGGTGGGCAAATTCCTCACCGACGACGACTATGCCCTGATGGTCGAGGACGTGGAGTTCGGCGACGTCGAATACGACTGGCTGTGGGCGAAGGCCAACTTCAAGAAGAAGGACAAGATCGACTCCTTGAGTTTCGACATCGCCAGCTATGGCACCGTCACGATTCCCGAAGTGCAGAATTTCTCCTCCAGCCTCGAGCCCGGCTTCGAGGACCACATCAAGGAGGTCTTCACCGCCGGCATGGAACGTCTCGGCCTGGAGGTGGTGGATAGCGGGGGTGCCTTGACCTTGGGCATTGCTCTGGTGGATTACAAGAGCGACAGCACCTACATCTACTTCGGCACCGTGGACCCCTTCATCGAGCTGGAGATCCGGCTGTCCGCCGGGGATGAGAATCTGCTGTTGATCCGCGACCAGGAGCACGGCAACGACACCCGAGCCGCGGCCACCGACTCCGCCAGCGAGCTGCTCAAGTTCTTCCAGTAGGAAGCCCGCCCTACCCGCAGGGGTGAAGACAAAGGCACCTCTGCGGTACATGCTGGAAAGACTCCACACCATCGCCGGCCCGTCTTGGGAATCGATGGACCGAGAACCGCTCCGCGAGAGGATTCGCCATGCCCACCACCGCCAGCGACGAGCTGATTCCGCTCACCGATCAGGACGATCTCTGGTCGAGCTGCTTCATGGTGGCACCGCTGGTGATCATCGGGAGTCGCGATGCCGCTGGCGAGCAGAACTTCGCCCCCAAGCACATGGCCATGCCGCTGAGCTGGGATCGCTACTTCGGTTTCGTCTGCACTCCGGCGCACACGACCTACGGCAACATCCTCGCCAGCGGCCAGTTCACGGTCACCTTTCCGTGGGCGGACCAGGTGCTGATGGCGAGCTTGTCGGCGGCTCCCCGAGGCAAGGACGACACCAAACCCAGCCTCGCGGCGCTGCCCACCCGCCCCGCGGAGCACGTCGAAGGAGCGTTCCTCGAGCAGGGGTATCTCTTCCTCGAATGTGAGCTTCACCGGATGGTGGAGGGCTTCGGGGAGAATAGCCTCGTCGCCGGCAAGGTGGTGGCCGCCCAGGTTCACCGCCGGGCGCTACGGGTCAGCGACGAAGACGACCAGGACATCCTGCAGCGGTCGCCGCTGCTGGCCTACGTGCAACCGGGGCGGTTCGCGGAGATCTCCCAAGCCTTATCCTTCCCCTTTCCCTCCGGCTTCAAAAAGTAGCCCATGAGCGGGCTGCGCACCATCGAACGAGACCGGGGCAAGGGCCTGGCCCCGGAAGGGGATTCCGCTCCCCTAGCCCCGGTGGTGTTGCGCTGGCTCGAGTCCCAAAGCGATGCCATGCTCTCTCTTCTGGAGGAGCTGGTGCTCTTGGAATCGCCATCCCACGATGCCCAGGCCCAACAGCCGGTGCTGGATCGCCTCGCCGAAGCCTTGGAGGGCTCCGGCCTGACGATTCGCCGCTTCCGCGGCAAGTCCACCGGCGGATACTTGCTCGGTCGCTCTTCCCGCACCACCGGTACCCCCGGCCAGCTCCTCCTCGGTCACTGCGACACCGTGTGGCCCCACGGGACCCTCGAATCCATGCCCTGGCGGGTAGAGGGAACGGTCGTCCGAGGGCCGGGGATCTACGACATGAAGGGCGGCCTGGTGCAAGGCATCTTCGCCCTCCGGGCGCTCC
Organism: Acidobacteriota bacterium; assembly: GCA_034211275.1. NCBI lineage: Bacteria > Pseudomonadati > Acidobacteriota > Acidobacteriota bacterium. The sequence goes on along the minus strand of JAXHTF010000040.1, from coordinate 2,867 downwards.
GCGAGCTGGGCCTGGAGCCCGCCGTGGCGCCCTATTTTCTGATCAACTCCGACGAGGAGATCGGTAGCCGGGAGAGCCGCCGGGCCATCGAGCGGCTGGCACGGAGCATGGATCGGGTCCTCGTCCTCGAACCTTCCTTGGGCCGGGAGGGGCGGCTCAAGACCGCCCGCAAAGGGGTCGGGCGCTTCACCGTGCGGGTCCAAGGCAAAGCGGCCCACGCCGGTCTCGACCCGGAGCGGGGAGCCAGCGCCATCCTGGAGCTCTCCTTCGCCATCCAGAAGCTCTTCGCCCTCAACGACCCGGAGCACGGCACCACCGTCAACGTCGGTCAGGTCGACGGCGGCCTACGCCCCAATGTAGTGGCGCCGGAGAGCAAGGCGGAGGTGGACGTACGGGTCCTGACCCGGGAGGATGCGCGGCGGGTGGAAGCGGAGATTCTGGCCATGGAGGCGCAGACGCCGGGGGTTCAGCTGAAGGTGGAAGGAGGCGTGGACCGGCCTCCCCTCGAGCCCACGGCGCGCAACCGCGTCCTGTGGCGCCGGGCTCGATCTCTCGCCGGGGACCTCGGCATCGAGCTGCAGGAGGGTACCGCCGGCGGCGGCTCCGACGGCAACTACACCAGTCTTTTCACCGCCACCCTCGACGGATTGGGGGCGGTGGGCGACGGCGCCCACGCCACCAACGAATTCATCGACCGGCAGCGTATGGTGGAGCGCACAGCCCTCCTCGCCCTGCTCTTGCTCACGCCACCGGTAGATCCGTCGGAGCTGGCTCCGGAGGATCGATCATGAGCTCCTCATCCCGTTACTTCTTCGGCTCCCTGACCCGCATCGCGCCCTTCCAGCACGAACCCTTTGAGGTGCAGGAGATCGACCGCTCCCAATGGGCCACCGGCGACTATGTCGTGGCGGAGGTCCTCTCCCGCAGCCGAGACCTGGGCCGAGTGGAGCTGCCCAACGGGCGCCATGCCGAGGTCCAGGAGGGGGATCTGGTGGTCGGCGCTTGGGGGCATCGCAGCGCAACTTTGGAGGCGGTGGGCAGCTGGACCGCCATCGGTGAGGACGGTCGCTTCCAGGGCCTGACCAGCGCCGGTCTCTTCGGCAAGGCCACGTCGACTTCCCGGCTCCTGCCGCCGCTGGTCACCCTCGGCTACCGCGGCCACGTGACGGTGGACGGCCGCCCCCGCCGCATGGCGGACTACGTCGCACCGGCGCCGGCGGTGGAGCTGACGGCGCCGGTGGTGCTGATCATCGGCACCTCCATGACCTCGGGCAAGACCACCGCCGGGAAGATCCTCATCCACATGCTGGTGGAGCAGGGAGTGCGGGTGGCCGGGGTCAAGCTCACCGGGGCCGGCCGCTATCGCGACATTCTGAGCATGGACGACGCCGGCGCCGCGGCCATCTTCGACTTCGTCGATGTGGGACTGCCCTCCACCGTATGCCCGGAGGAGGAATTCAAGCCGCTCCAGGAGCAGCTGTTGGCGCGGGTTGCGGCGGCGGAGCCGGACGTGGTGGTGGTGGAAGCCGGCGCCTCGCCGCTGGAACCCTACAACGGCGCCGCCGCCGTCGAACGCCTGTCGCCTTTGGTGCGTTGCACCGTGCTGTGCGCGGCGGATCCCTATGCCGCCTTCGGCGTGCGGGAGGCCTTTCCCGTGCCCACGGACTTGGTGTCGGGCCTGGCCACCAGCACCTCCGCGGCCATCGACCTGGTGGGCAAGCTCACCGGCTTGCCGGCGATCAATGTGCTGGATCGGGCAAGCCACCCCGAGCTTCGACGTTTCCTCCTCGATCGACTGCAACTATGAGCCACCTTGGAGCCGGAGTCACGACCATGAGCACCCAACCTCTGATCAAATCGGTGATGACGCCCTTCCCCTACTCCATCACCCTGGACGCCGAGGCTTCGGAGGCCCGGGGGATGATGAAACAACACGACATCCGCCATTTGCCCGTCAAGGACGTGGATGGCCAGACGGTGGGATTGGTCACGGACCGCGACCTCAAGCTGCTGCTGGGGCCGTACCTCAGCCAGGCCCATAACGACCGGGCTCTGGTGCGCCATGCCTGCGTCTTCGATCCCTACACGGTGGATCTGGACACTCCTCTGCAGAAGGTGGTGGAGCACATGGCGAAGCAGCGCATCGGTTCAGCATTGGTGACCAAGGAGGGCCGGCTGGCGGGAATCTTCACCGCCGTTGACGCCTGCCGGCTTTTCGCCGACTTGCTGGCGACGGACTTCCCCTCCGGAGACGATGCGGCTTGACTCGATTGATTCGACCTGAACGAGCCGCTGGGGCCGACCGCCGCCGGTCTCAGCCGCGGCTCAGGGTGCGGTCCGCCCGCTTGAGCTTCTCCCCGAGACCCAGGGCCAGGTTGCGGTAGATCACCACGCCGATATCCGGCCGCCGCCGCACCAGATCGGCGAAGTCCCGGCGAGTCAGAACTCCCGCCTCCAAAGGCTGCGATCCCACCACCGCCCGTGCTGAATGACGGGCTTCCGCCAAGAAGGCCACCTCCCCCACCGTCTCGCCGGCGCTCACCTGCCCTACGGGCTCGCTTTGCTCCGGCATCTGGATCTCCACCCTGCCGGAGAGCAGTACATACATTTCCTCGCTATCCCCGCCAGGCTGGAAAAGGGAGCTACCCGCAGCAAACTCTCGCCGGCTGAACACCCTCGCCAGCCGTTCCACCTGCTCTTCGGCGAGTCCGGTAAAAAGATGACATTGGTGTGCCACCTCCCGCAGCCGGGGAATCGCTTCCTTCTGGTGATAGGCCTCGAGGACCAGGTCCGCCACCCGCTGGGTGGCCGGCAGAAGCTTCGCCGGCGGGATCTCCACCGGGTCTAGAAGACGCTGCATCTTGACC